>JAUSQH010000304.1 GCA_030652895.1 Alphaproteobacteria bacterium | reverse complement strand
CGAAAACGGGAACTTCCCGCCAACCATGCTGTATTAACCGGCGCGTTCTACAGGGGCACCCATGCGGATTTGTCCGCCCTGCAGCACCGACGCGTACAGGCCGAAATTATGTTTCCAGTCACGCACCAGCGTACGCATGATCTGCGGCGCCTTGGGAAGCTGGTCCTGTGCATGGGTTGTCATGGCGCAGCGCGGCACGTGACTGTCGGCAATCACCACTGCGCCCCCGGCTTTTATCCGCACACCAATAAGGTCTTGAGACGACAACGGGCTGTCCAGATCGTTCAGAACAATGTTTGGCCGAAAGCGCATGGCACCCACCCCCGCATCTGGAATACTGCTCTGCATTTGCCGCAATTCGGAGGCCAACACGATATGGATAGTTGCGGCGTCAAAATAAGTGCCGGGCAAGGTCGCGTTCATCATCGCCTCGCGCGGCAGCTTCGAAAAATCCGGAAATGGTTCATCGGGCAGCAATCCTAAGACCTCGCGTACATTCGCTTCGTAATTTTCCGGCGCGACATTGGCGCGGGCGTAGTGCCCCGTGTCACTGGCAGGGCGTAAACCAAAAATCGAGAGTTGCCTTCCGATATATTTTGAAACGGCCGCGCTGCAGTCGGTGGCGTCCGAAAAAGTCACGTCACCTGTTGGAAGCGAAAGCCGCGCGCGCGGCGCAGGACCGTCTTCACTCAGGGTTGCGGCTATCTGCAACAGCAGCGGGCTGCGTTTGGCGCTGGTAATCTCATTGCGCGCGACGTCGCGAAACGCCCATAGCCGATCACCCTGTAGGCCCGAAGGGAGCACTTGCGCTGCATTCAGCGCCTCACCGCGCAGGGATTTAACCGGATAGCGGAACAATCCGCCAACCGTTCCCAATCTGCCATGGTGCATCATTCAGAGGATAATCTCTTATTCTGTCCGGGCCCCATAGTGCAGCGCGGGCACGCGAATGTAAAAGTACTTTTACGTGAAGTGCGCGTAACCTGCCGTGGAGTATCGTCGAATAAACCCTACGGACAGTAAAAACAGGTGATGCGATGAAAATACCGGTTATCGCCATGATGGCGGCTTTTATATGGAGTCAGGGCGCGTTGGCGGCGACAGACTCTACGGTTACACTTGAGGGTGAGCTGATAGACAGCTTTTGTTATCTTTCCGGCGTGATGGGTGGACCGGACGCCACGCTTGGCACCGCACATCATCATTGCGCGCTGTGGTGCGCGGCGGGCGGCGTCCCCGTTGGTTTGCTGACCGGTGACGGCAAAGTATATCTGGTGTTGGGGGAAGGCGACGACACAACCAGCGTCACAGCGCCCGGTCTGTTTGAAAATCAGAGCCACCGGATAACCGTGGAAGGCCGGGCCTTCGAACGCGACGGCATGAATTATCTCATTATCGCCAAAGTGCTGAAAGACGCGGGCATCCCGAACCACACTTATGAAGATTATGGCTCAATCCCTGAGGCGGCAGCCCCGAGGCCCGCAGCAAAGCCATGAGGAAAAGAAACATGTCCAATCAATTTCCCCCCATTCGCCTCTTTGCTCTTGGTCTGGTGCTGATGACCTCTTCGGCCAATGCAGCGACGAGTTGGAATCTGACTGACGAAGAAATCGCCCCGCTGACCGGTACGGTGGTGGATATGCGCGCCGAGATTACGGGAGAAACCACCCAGACTTGCGGCGCAGGCAAGCACCAGTTGGGCATAAAAACAGCAGAGGGAAAGCTGATTCCCGTGATCAAGAACGCCCAGCCATTTTTTGGCGCGTCTGTCGAACTGCTTCCCCATTGCGGCAAGGTGGTGACACTGGATGGGCTGTATACCGGCCACTCCGGTTACCGTGTCTATGTGGTGCAGGCGGTGCAAACGGAGAGCGCCACCATTAAGGCAACCACGGGTGTTGCACAATGGGCGGTAAACAATGGCTTTGATCCCGCAGGAAAAGAGGCGCGGACATGGTACCGGCATGATCCAAGAATAAAAGCGGCAATTGCCAAAGATGGCGTGTTCGGTATTGGTCACGAAGCGGATGAGGCCTGGCTGAAGGAAAACGCTGAATGACCGGACGCGCCATTGTATGCGCGATTTTCCTGACATTGCTGGTAATTCCAGTGTCCGCGTACTCCCATGACCATAACGGGCATACAGCGCATGCACCCCACGCCATGCCAAACGTCGCCCCCGGCGGTGATATGGGTGCTTTTCCGGCCAATATCGGCGGGCCGTTTCGTTTACGGGATGCAGACGGCCGCAACGTCGACAGCCGGCAGGATTTTACGGGCCGCGTAGTGATGCTGTTTTTTGGCTATGCGCGCTGTCCCGGAATTTGTCCGACCGCGCTGGACGCGATGGAACATGCGCTTGATTTGTTACCCGGCGAAAAAGCGGGCAAGGTGCAGCCAGTTATGATTACCATTGATCCCGAGCATGACACGGCGGAAATTCTACGCACGGATTTTTCGCGTGAACACCCTCGTATCATGGGGTTGACCGGCAGCGAGGCGCAAATCAAGACAGCAACAGATGCTTATAAAATCAACAAGGTGCTGGTGCATACCACCGCTGAAGGAGAGCCGGTTTATGCCCACGGATCATGGATTTATCTTCTGGACGGCGGCGGAAATCTTAGCGGCATATTGCCACCAAACGCCTCTGCCGAAGACATTGCCTCGGCAGTTGGACGGCGCCTTTAGATCTTTTATTTGTTCGCCGCAAACAGCTCCAGACAGCGCTGCTTGGCCAATTTGGCGCAGGCCTCGTTATAGTCGGTGCGGCGGTCGGACTGGAAGCCATGCCCCGCGTCATAGACGTAAACAGCCACATCCGTATGCGCCGCTTCGATCTTGCGCACCAGAGGCATGGGGATGCCTTTGTCATGCTCGCCAAAATGCAGGATGGTCGGGCATTTTGGCTTTTCATTTATATGATCGCCAATGCCGCCGCCGTAATAACCCGCCGCCGCTGCGAGCCCTGTACAACGGCAAGCCGCCACCCACGTAACCGTGCCGCCATAGCAATAGCCGGTGACATAGACCGGGCCCGCATTGCGGC
>JAUSQH010000300.1 GCA_030652895.1 Alphaproteobacteria bacterium | reverse complement strand
TCGCCAGCCTGCCGCGCATCACCACGCGTCACCCGTTGTGGGAGCAGCCGGACCTGTGCGAGACCATCGCCGCCGGCCAGCACGCCCTGCCGCATGCGGCGCATGGCCGGCGCGAAACCCTGGGCGTGGACCCGGTGAGCGGTCGGGTGCGCGAGGTCATCCACCTGCCCGGCAACTCGTGGTGGCCGCTGGTCGCAGGGGGCCTGCTGGCGCTGCTGTGCATCGCGCTGCTGCTGAAGCAGTACATCCCGGCGCTGGTGATCGCACTGGCGGCGGTGGTGGTGCTGCTCCGCTGGTCGTGGGAAAACGGTGCCCATCCGCGGGCCGCCGGCGGCGAAGCGCACGACTTGCCGCAGGGCCTGAAGCTGCATTCGCGCACCTTCGATGGCCCCGGGCTGTGGGGCATGGGCATGACGATGCTGGCCGATACGGCGCTGTACGGCGCGTTGTTGTTCGGCTGGCTGTACCTGTGGACGGTGGTGCCGGATGGCCGGCCACCCGCAGTCTCGCCGTTGGGCACCTGGCCGCTGGCCTTGGTGACGGTGGTCTTCGGCGCGGGGCTGTGGATGCTGCGCGGCGGCGTGCGGAACCTGCGCGCAGGCCGCGATGCCGGCCTGCGGACACGGCTGTGGGCGACCAGCGCGCTCGGCATGTTGGCCTGCGCCGGCCTGGTCGCACTGCTGGCCGGCGCCGGGCTGCAACCGGGTTTGCGCGCGCACGACGCAGTGCTGGCCTTCACGCTGGTCTTCCTGCTGCTGCATGGGGCATTGGCCACAGTGCTCGCGGCCCTGCAGGCTTTGCGGGTGCAGCTCGGACACGTCAGCATGGCAGCGCCCTACGAGCCGGGCGTCGTGGCCATGTTGTGGTTGTTCTGTACCGGGGCCACCGCCGGCGCCTGGGTGCTGATGGCGATGTTGCCGCTGGCCTTCGGGAGCCCGGGGTGACGCCGCAAACCGATCCCACCACGGGGGACACCGCGCGCCCCGGCCACGCCTGGCATCTGGTGCTGGGCCTGACGTTATGGTTCATCTGGTTCTGCGCCACCTATGGCGGCCTGGCCGTGGCCTGTGCGGT
>JAUSQH010000293.1 GCA_030652895.1 Alphaproteobacteria bacterium | reverse complement strand
CATCTTGTCTCCAGACATAAAAAAAGCGCCCCATATGGAGCGCTATAAATTTTATTCCCCCTCCCCTTGTGGGGAGGGCCGGGGTGGGCGGGCTTCCACCTCGATCAAATACTAATTCTCACAGCCCCAGCACCGCCTTGGCAATCACGCCGCGCTGTATTTCATTGCTCCCGCCATATAAAGACGCCGCCCGCCCGAACAGATAGTTCCGGGCTTCCGGCGCAAACTGCGCGCCATAATATCCCGCCGCTTCGACGGCCAGTTCCTGCAATCCCTGTTGCACTTCGGTGCCATGAATTTTCAGCATCGACGTTTCCGCCCCCACGGGCCTTCCTGCTTCAAGATCACACAACCCCCTCAGATCGGTATATTCCAGGCCGCTCAGCTTGACGCCAATTTCCGCAAGTTTGTGGCGGAACGCCGCATCCTCGATCAGCGGCGCACCGCCCGGCGGCGGCGCCGCAGCGGCAATATGCAACCGCTCCAGCGCCAGACGTGACGCCGTAACACCGGCAATGGCCGTGCGTTCATGCTGCAGCAAAAACTTCGCATAGGTCCAGCCCATGCCTTCCTCGCCAATGCGGTTTTCCACCGGAACCCGCACATCGGTAAAAAACGTCTCATTCAAATGGTGCAGACCATCAATCGAAATCACCGGCCGTATTTCCAGACCCGGCGTTTTCAGGTCCATCAGCAGAAACGAAATCCCTTCCTGCGGTTTTGTCCCGCCGCCCGTGCGCACCAGACAAAATATCCAGTCGGACATGTGCGCAAAGCTGGTCCACGCTTTCTGCCCGTTAACGATATAATGATCGCCATCGCGCACCGCCGCGGTCTTCACATTGGCCAGGTCCGATCCCGCTCCCGGTTCGGAATATCCCTGGCACCACCACACATCGCCGCTCAGAATACCGGGCAGAAAACGCCGCTTCTGCGCCTCAGACCCGAATGTGTAAATCACCGGCCCGACCATCGACGTCCCGTAGGGCAGGGCGCGCGGCGCACCGGCAACATGCATCTCTTCGTCAAAGATAAACTTCTGCGTCGCGCTCCATCCCGCGCCGCCATATTCCACCGGCCATCCCGGCGCGGCCCAGCCCTTCTCAAACAGCGCCTTCTGCCAGTATTTTATATGCGCCTTGTCAGACGAAAACACCCCGCCCCCATGATCAACCATGTCCGCAGGAAGGTTCTCTCTAATGAACCCCCGCACCTCTTCACGAAACGCGGCGGCTTCGGGCGTAATCATTAAATCCATCATGGGCTCCGGACATTATTTATTCCTGATGTAAATTATCACGCATCCCCCCGATACGCATGGGCTTATTCCCCCTCTCTCCGGTCCAGCTTCACCTCGATCCGCGCCAGCGATTCCAGCGCATGGCTCAGCTTTTCCTCCTGGCGCGCCAGACGCTCCGCCATATCGGCCTGCACTGTGGACACCCCCTCCAACCGGCTTACCCGTTCACCCATTCCGCCCGCCCAGATCAGCGCCGTGCCGATCTGTACGCCGAGTATAAAGAACAGCATCAGCGGCACCCGGCGGTCAATCTGCCAGCCGGATTTTCCCATTCCCTCGATCGCGGTCATTACATCACCTTTGTTTATGTTTTGTTCCAAATATCGGAAAGCCGGTCGCCCTCCGCCACCGGCGCATATCCTGTCGCCGCGCGCTTTTCATTGATGGTCAGAAAATCCGCTTCCTGAACGCGCTTCCACAAACCATCACGATCCGCCGCCAGTGCCTCCACCTGATCCGCATCATACCAGAGCCGCAACGCCGTATCGAACCGCGGCCCCAGCCACTGGTTCAGCGCCGCGCACGCCTTGCCCACCAGCGGCAAAACAGTCTGCCGGTGAAAGGCAAGATTGGCTTCCCGGTAATTGGCGTAGGTATTGTCGCCCTGAATGCCCAACAGCATGGGCGGCACCCCAAAGGCCAGCGCAATTTCGCGCGCCGCCACATGCTTGGACTGGATGAAATCCATATCCTTGGGATTAAACGACATTTCCTTCCAGTCCAGCCCGCCTTCCAGCA
>JAUSQH010000271.1 GCA_030652895.1 Alphaproteobacteria bacterium | reverse complement strand
TGCTGCGATTATCAATCAGATTGCCGCGCGATGGAATCTGGATGCTGACGCCGAAATCACCCTGGAGGCCAACCCGACCAGTGTCGAAGCCGGAAAGCTGGCCGGATTTGCGGCGGCGGGCGTTAATCGCGTTTCGCTCGGTGTACAGGCGCTGAACGATGCCGATCTGAAATTTCTTGGCCGGGGTCACAGCGCCGCCGAGGCGTGCGCGGCGGTTGATCTGGCCCGCAAACATTTCCAGCGCATGTCATTTGATCTGATCTATGCCCGCCCAAACCAGAGCCCCGCGGCGTGGGAGGCGGAGTTGCGCAGTGCCATTGCCATGGCCGCCGACCATCTGTCGCTGTATCAGCTGACCATCGAACCCGGCACGGGCTTTGAGGGGGCGGTCAAGCGCGGCCAGTTCACGCCAATGCAGGGGGATATGGCCGCGGATCTGTATGAGCTGACCCAGCAGATATGTGACGCACACGGCCTGCCTGCCTATGAAATTTCCAATCACGCGCGGCCGGGCAGTGAATCGCGGCACAATCTGGTTTACTGGCGTTATGGCGAATATGCAGGCATTGGCCCCGGCGCGCATGGACGGCTGTATCGTGACGGCGCGGTATACGCCACCGCCAATTTTCGCAAACCTGAACGCTGGCTGATTGCTGCGCGTGAAAGCCATGACGCCCTAAGCGGCCGTGAGCAATCTGTGGAAATGGTGATGATGGGGCTGCGCCTGTGCGATGGGATTTCCATCGCCCGCTATGAGGCGCTGGCGGGAGCGCCACTATCGCGCTGCGTGATTCAGGAACTTTGCGGGCAGGGTTTGCTGCTGCACGAAAATGATCGGGTTAAAGCCACGCCGCGCGGGCGTCTGCTGCTGGACGGCGTTCTCGCCAAACTGCTGGGATAAACTGTGTTGGAGCAGCGCGACGCTGCGCCAACACGAAAGTCATCCGGCTATTTATTGCCCGGCGCGGCGTTGAACGCAATGTCCTTGTCGACGCGAATGTCACCGGGCAGGCCAAGCACCTGTTCGGCAATGATGTTGCGCAGAATTTCATCCGTGCCGCCGCCGATGCGCAGGGCGGGCGACGTGATCCAGCCTTCCTGAAAGCCCGCTTCCTGCGGTGATAGCGCGGGATCGCGGATGATGCCGCCCATATCCATCAGTTCCATGGCGAAGTGCGGCAGGTCCTGGCCATACACCGCGCCCACCGCCTTGGCGATGGCGTTTTCCGCGCCCGGCGTAACACCTTTGCTGATCGCGGTCAGGGTGCGGTAATGGATATATTTCAGGCCTTCGGACTGCACATACCAGTCGGCGATTTTTTCACGCACCGCCGCATCGCGCAGAGCCGGTCCATCCCCCAGTTGCGTTGCGCGCGCCAGCGACAGGAGTTCACCCACCCCATTGCCAGCCGACATATTGCCGACAACGACACGCTCATTCATCAGCACCGTCAGCGCCGCCTTCCAGCCGTCGCCCTCGTTGCCGACCAAATTGGCGTTGGGAATGCGCACATTTTCAAAGAATATTTCATTGAAGCTGCTGCCGCCGGAAATCTGTTTGATCTGCTTGACCGTGATGCCCGGCGTCTTCATGTCCAGCAGGAAGAAGCTCAGGCCTTTATGCTTGGGCTTGTTCGGGTCGGTGCGCGCAACCAGAATGCCCCAGTCGGCAATATGCCCCAGCGTCGTCCAGATTTTCTGTCCGTTGACGACCCATTCATCGCCGTCTTTTTCGGCGCGGGTGCGCACACCCGCCAGATCGGAACCGGCACCCGGTTCGGAAAACAGCTGACACCAGATTTCTTCGCCATAAAGTGCCGGTTTGATAAAGCGTTCTTTTTGTGCGGGGGAACCCAGCACCATCAGGGTCGGCATCGCCAGACCCAGGCCCAGAATGAACAGATCGCTGGAAACCTCGAACTGTGCTTCTTCCTGGGAGTAAATCACATTCTCCATGGTGGTGCCGCCCATGCCGCCATATTCCTTGGGCCAGCTGATCGCCGCATAGCCTTGCGCCGCCTTTTTCTTCTGCCAGGCCTTGGAGCGCGCGATCACATCCGCATCCGCGCCTTCCATCGACAGGATCGAGCCGCCTGCTTCGCCTTCAACCCGGCGGGTGGCGTTTGCCTCCAGCCACGCACGCACCTTGACGCGAAATGCAGCTTCTTCCGGTGTATCGTTAAAATCCATGATGCTCACGCCTCTTTCGATGTGCCGTTAAAATTCATACGGTAGTCTTACTTTAGACACCGCCCGCGGGCAATGGGGGCAGGCCCGATTGCCCCAAGACCCCGGCGCATTTCTCAGGGGGGCAGCGCCGCCCCTCAATGTTCTCATTATGTTCTTGACATGCGGATTAAATTCCTATATAACTGGGCCCACGCCGCCCCTTTGCTGGAAACCGCCATGCCTTACCCCGATATCGTCCACACGCCGGCCTATAAACAGGCATTCGATCTGTATCTCAGGAAAGGCGTACCCATTGAGCTGTCGTTGAGGGCGGCGTTACAAGAACACCCCACCACGCACTATATTTGGCGCACACGCGGCGACAACAAAGTGCGCGCCGCGCATGCGGCGAATAATGGCAGGATTTTTTCCTGGGACATTCCGCCGCCGACAAAACATCCCGGCGAGGATTTTGGCTGCCGGTGTTGGGCGGAACCGTATCAGCCGAAGCTTGAGGAGGCTGACTTTCAATCTGTACTTAGCCCTATAAATGACCAGCCACGTTGGGGATGGTATGAGTTTTTCAAACATTATTTTGGTGAAAATGGCGAACCGGTCACGCTGCCTCAGATCGGCCATCTACAGGTGATCATTGATTACGTAGCGAGCACTATTTACAAGAGAGTACGGGCGCAAATCGTAAATAAAGCACGTAGTGTCATCTCCGGCACAATCACCGATGATTTCAATAACTCCTACAGCTTCCATGGCGTATCCTGGGCGCACGGGGGTTCCACGCTTAGCGGAGATATTCATGGCGGCGTAGCCCGACAAGGGCAGTTTTTGATCATATCCGTGACTGTTGTGTATAATTTTAGCGACGTGTTTACCATTATTAAAAATGAACCAGGAACTCCGTACCCAATAACCGGATGGTGGAAAACCCGGATAGAAATCATCGCAAACCGGGATGAAAGCGCCAGCAGATATAAAAATACCGAAGCTGAAGCGGATTATGGGATCGATGAACAGCAGCCGCTGTAATAAATTTGAATAGACAGAAGGAAACACGGCGCTGATCAGAAATGCATTCGGATTTGCTGTCAGAAGGTTTCAGGAAACCTTTCAACGTTTTCCGCTGGTGGTTCTCTGCATCGCCGGTTTTTATATTCTTAGACATTTTGATCTGCCACTGCCGGATGGTTGGCAATGGGTTACTATATTGCTGACTTATTGCGGCGCGTTCTGGCTGGTTAGCATCGGGCTTTACGCGGAATCACAGGCTCTTTCGATGCGGGTCACCCTCGCGATCAGCCTCGTAACTTTTCTGCCAATTGCTTATCAGGCCTTATTAACTCCGGGCATAAGTTCTGACACCCTGGGCTATGCGTTTCCGGCGCTTTTCGCCCTCATGTTCGTCGCGCCATTCCTGAGACGGAATATTAAATTCAAAGAGATGGGGCGGTTTTACAATCACTTCTGGGGTCATATTGGCAGAACCATACCTGTCGTTTTTTTGTTGTTCTTGATCGCGCTGGCTATATTTTTCTGGCTCTACCCTGTTTTTGGCATCCCCAAGCATCGCCATGCGTTTGCGCCGCTAATTGAAATCATTATTGGCCTGCTGTTTCCGATGATGGCTTTAATGGGTATTCCAAAAATTCAAGATGAGAAAGGGGAGCGATAAAACCGTCATATCAAGACATGACCCCGATTCCGCAGATAGGCTGCGGGATGCGTTTCGCTGGATGTGGCGCTGGTACGTATACGGGTGCATAGCTTTTGGTACGCTTGCCGTCTTGTACGTGCTGTACGCTGTTTTTTATTATCAATATCGCTACGTGCAACTGCCCAATGGCGCCCGCCTCGTCGCCACGCAATGGTTTGAAAAGAAGATAGCGCTTAAAAACAGCCGGGGTGACATTGTGGTGCAGCCAGATATTGATGCGATTACTTGGAATGACAAGTATGTAGAAGGCTGGCGCAGGGTTTCAGGGGAAGGATATTTCCATTTCATATACAAAATCGGAGACCCGGCGAACGTAGAATACACGCAAGAAGAATACCGCGCGTTGCTGGAACAAGGTGGCCCCACCGACCATAAGGAAACCATGAATTATTTCTATCTGATAGACAGCCCCGGTTACCGCCGTGCGTGGTACGAGTAATCGGCTTAAAGCCTGAACTCGCCCGGCATAAATGGAATAACAATTGAGGAATTAAAGGGGAATTAAACGGGGAGCTACCCTCCAATTCCCCTTATTATTTAATTGGGACCGCATCTGAGCCCGTCGTATCCTAACTATGCAACCCTTCTGGAAGGCCATGTTTAGCGAGGTGGCCGCCGGTAAAACGCGGATCATCTGTGACCTCGCGCAGGGCGAAGTCCGGCATTGGATATGCAGCCAGCAAGCCGGGCGTTTCAAACTCGGCCTCCGCCAAAATCAATCCGTCCAGTTCACCCTGAAAAACATCTACCGCCATCAGGACACCCGAAACGGGCAGTCTGTAGCGCAGCTTCCTGATCCGTACGCCAGAAAGCGAGGCCGCCAAAATAGCGAACTCATCCTCGGGAAGGTAAATGGATGTGATCAGTCTTGTATGAATGTCCATGTCAGCCTTCCGGCTGAGGCGGAGCATCGGCTCCCCGCCATTAACCGGGCGCTCTTCGCGCAGCCGCAGGCGTGTGCCTGACGCATACAGATCCGAGATCGCCACGCTCTGAACAGCGCGCTCGAGCGGCGCCTGCCGGCACAGCCAGCGCCGCTCCCGCTCGACCGCCATATATTTCGTTTTGGGAAAGCCCAGGGCCTTGGCGATATGCTGCTCAATTTCCATTGGCCTCTTTGCAACCCTTTAACTTTGCGACTCGTGCGCTAGAGCGGGATGAGTTTAGATCGAATCGCAACATACCCAAAGTCACCCCGCACTTGTTGCG
>JAUSQH010000256.1 GCA_030652895.1 Alphaproteobacteria bacterium | reverse complement strand
TGAGAAACCGTGGCGGCACTGAAGGCATCTTCGAATGCCGTGTCTGATGGAACAACGCCTGCCATAGCGGCAATGAGTTGTTTGGTGGTAGATAGCCTGCCCGCGTTGATGCTGCTGGCCCGTTGACAGTAGTTGTCTTCGAGGACGCCGCCGCCGAGACCGCCATGAATGAGGAATCGAACCCCCCAGGCAACAACCAAACGGAAGGCCTTCTTCCCCTCGACCGGCGAGAACTTCGCAAGGATTGCGAGGAGAAGCGGCCAGACCTGGACCATGCCAAGTAGTTTTATGGTCTCGATATGCTGGCGCGTACTAGGACCGTAATCGCTCCAGAGCTCATGCCCAGAGCTCAATAGTGCTGCATAGTCACGCGCACCGGCTTCGAGTCCCAACGCCAGATCTACTGCGGACTGCTTGCTTGACGTTCGTTTGCGTATGGCGCCGTAGAGATCTCGCTCACGGGTGGCTCCGTAATGGGACGACCAGTAGTGTCGGATGTAATCAACGATGGACGCATCGGTGTCTACCGCCGTTAACGCGCCCAGCATCGACGTCCACGCCGCCTGCACCTCAGGAAGGCGATTCTCGGCCCGATAGAAAAGATGGTTCTTCAGGAGATCCGAGATCGCGAGATCTCGGCCGCGGTCGTTGAGGGTTTCGAAAATCGTGAATGCGTTCGCCTGATCCGGGACTTGAACCAGAATCACTTTCGCTCGTTCTGAAAGGAAGTCGACATAGTCGACGAGGACATCGACCGGCGTCTTCGACGTTGAGGCCACCGCGGTCAGGTGTTTGGCCGTCACTTGGCAAGCATCGGACAAGAGTCGGTGCGAAACGCGCGATGGCGTGATCGACCTGCCCGGCATTTGAGGTCGAGCGAGAACCGTCTTGGCGAAAAATTCGTGGTCAATGTCGTTCAACGTCAGCCGTGGCACTGCTTCCTGTGAGCGAAGGTCGCGCTTGAGTAGGAACTCGCTTTCAAGGGTGGCGGCGCGGTCGTCTTCACCATTTTCCAAGAGGTAGTCACGGATTTTTGCAAGCACGACGGATACGGTCGCAAGGCGTTGTTGACCGTCGACAACTTCGAGCATTCCGGAATGCTGCGTGGAGACAACGATTGAACCAAGGAAGTACTCGGTCGCGCCCGTATTGATGGCTACGGTAAGGTCTTGAAGTAGCTTGAGGACATGCGCCTTCTCCCAAGCGTACGAGCGTTGAAAGACCGGCACACGCAGTCTGTTGTCAGCAAGTACGTGGGCAATACCTTCGAGGCTGATGCGAATCTGATTCAAACCGGACAAGGGACTACTCCTTCACACGATTGAACTGCGGCGCGATGCCGCATGAAATACCTAACACCGACCGAACCGCCTGTCAGTCCGGCCTGCGCCCGACCGCAGATCTATCCG
>JAUSQH010000253.1 GCA_030652895.1 Alphaproteobacteria bacterium | reverse complement strand
CCCAGCGACAAGGCGTATGACAATATCGGTCTGGCCCGCAGTTTTATTGCCGCCAAGAACTATGACGGCGCCCGTTACGCCTTGAAGCATGCGGATAATGCGCTGGATGAAATGGAACAGAGCGACAGTTACAAAGCACGCCGTCCCGAGGTCGTTGTGATGCGCAAGGATGTCACTTACCTGCGGGATGTTGTCACCCAAAAAGACCCAACCCTGATCGAGAAAGCCGATACCAAGATCGACAAATGGTGGAAAGACCTGAAAACATGGTCCAAGAGCAAAGGCTAGCTCTGCATCCAGGTAAAAAAACAGTATGGCAATGCGCCGTTCCGGCAGGGGCGGCGCATTTGCCTATGGCTATTTCGCGCAATGCGCCACACACTGCCGCATGAAAACAAATCCGCCAGATAGTGCGCCTAACCCGCGGAATAATTCTTTTGCGCAGGAGCGCGAGGGGCTGCAACATAGCGTCTTGCGCGCGTTTTCGCACGATCTGAAGACCCCGTTGGCGTGTATCATTGGCTCGCTTGAAATTTACGGGCGTACAAAAGACAGGCTTTCACCGGACAAACAGAATATCCTGATCGATACTGCACTACAGGAAGCGTACCGATTAGACGGCCTTCTTACCAATGTGCTTGAGATGGCGCGGCTGGAACAGGGCGCGGTGCAGGTGAAATATCAATCCTATGACATGGATCTGCTGCTGCAGGATTGCCTGATTCAGCTTGGCCAACGGCTGAGCGGATGTGACATCAGCATCAAGGGGATACCGGCCAGTTTTTCCGTCACCACGGATCCTTTGCTGCTGACGCGTGCCATTTGCTGTCTATTGGATAATGCAGTCATACATGGCCAGCCACATCCGGTTATCGGTGTGGAATATGAAAAGTCCGGCGAACAGGCAGTCATTCGTATATGGGATAATGGCCCGGGAATTGCTGAATTTAAACAGGAAGAAATATTCACCAAATATACGCGGTTTACTCCACAGGGACACACGCATGCGGGATCCGGGCTTGGCCTGCCAATCTGCCGCGAGATCATGCGCCTGCTGGGCGGCATGGTAGAGGCGGCTAATCTTGCCGACGGCACAGGCGCTGTATTTACGCTCACCTTCGCGTCATAGCAATTCGTCCATCTTTACGGTTTCCTTACGCCCCGGCGGCTAACCCGCATCGCGCCTTTGCGCGCCTTTGCGCATTATCCGGGAAGTGCCATACAGGAGATCTCCCGTGACCCTTTCGACAATTCTTTTAGTCATTTTGATACTGATGCTGCTTGGCGCATTACCGCGATGGTCACATAGCCGGAACTGGGGCTATTACCCCAGCGGCGGCATGGGACTGGTGGTAGTCGTCCTGCTCATTTTAGTGCTCACCGGGCATATTTAACGTTCCGCACGATTTTCAAGCCACAAGGAGTTAGTTTATGCCCGCCGCTCAAGCTGAAGACAAAACCATCAAAATGGCTTCTGATGAAATCCAGGACGAACTGCGTTATGCCGCCAGCCAGGCCGGACGCAAGGTTCGCGGCATGCTCGATTCAGCCAGCAGTGAACTTTCGCATGCTGGCGGGACGGTCAGCAAAGAGATACACGCCAACCCCGTCCAATCAAGCCTGATTGCCCTGGGCGTGGGCGTCGTGCTTGGTGCGCTGCTGCGCCGTTAAACGGGAAGATCGTGTGTCAATCTTGCCGAAGCTGCTCGCCATAGCCAGTCTGGGACATGCCGCCTATGGCAATTGGGTGTCACAGCAACTGCTGGTCCGCATCATTGGACTGGCAGGGCTGGCCGCGGGGCTGGCCATTGTCCTCTCGATAATGGTTAGTGCAATACTGGTGGGGTGTCTGTACGGTGTCTACTTCGCATTGATACAGGTTGGAACAGAACAACACTGGGCAATGCTGATTACCGGCATATCCGCCCTGGTGGTCATTGTAGCGCTGGTGCTCTTGCTGCTTGTGTGCCTGCGGCGGCTCCGCCAGATGCCGGGAACGTTGTTGAATCAGTCCCCCATAACTGCGCGCGCCATGGATACCGTGGGGGCATTCATGGACGGCCTCATGGAACCCAGGTGAGAAACGCGATGACTATGCTCAAAAAATCTCTGCTGGATTACGGCCTGTACCTCATTCTGGCGGTGAGCTTCCTGCGCCTGGTGATGACTGCCATTGGAGGCGGCGTCTATCGGGAAGAAGAAGTGGCCATCGCCATCGGCTCTTTCATATTAATTTTGACTTTCATTTACATACAATGGGACTCGAAGCGGGCCGCTACGGCCTATGCGTCCAACCTGGTGGATGTCGCATCCAATCTGGCCCAGTTAAATTTGACGATGGCCGAAGAGTTAAAAGTTAAATCCGATGCAAGGCAAACCCGCTCAGATGAGAGGGAACAACTGGGTCTGGTCATCGCTGCGAATCTGAAAGTTTCGACCGACGCAAAACAGGCGCGCTCGGACCGTCGCGAACAACAGGGTATCGTTTCCGCTGCTGAACTAAAAACCATCACCGACGCGACGCTGAAAATATCAAATTCAAGCCGCCGCTCCGCCGAAGCCGCCACCCGGACCGCCCGTGACGGGATGCTGAGCGCCGAGGCCGCCACTCTGGTTGCAGAAAAGGCCAACAAAGCGAAAACCGACTTTCTGGCCAATATGAGCCATGAGATCAGAACGCCAATGAATGCTGTGATCGGGCTTACGCATATTCTGCAAACCACCAAGCTTGACGCCAAGCAGAAGCAATGCGTTGACGTTCTGCAAAGCAGCTCAGAATCGCTCATGATGCTGATCAATGACCTGCTGGACATCGACAAGATGGAAGCCCTGGATATCGAACTGGAACATGCCCCGTTCAGCATGACTGCGGTGCTGGATCAGGTTATCAGCGTCATGTCCGTCAAGGCCAAGCAGAAGGGCGTCAACCTTATCGTCCACTATGAATCCGGTCTTTACAAAACCTATATCGGCGATAGCGGGCGTATTCGCCAGATCGCGCTTAACCTGGTAGGTAACGCCGTTAAATTCACCGACCGCGGGGGCAGCGTGTCGGTGTTTTTTGCCAATGGCGGCAAAGGCAATGGCAAAAAGGCGATCACAGTAACGGTGACCGACACCGGCATCGGCATCCCGGAAGATAAAATCGAGATGATCTTTGGCCGGTTCATTCAGGCCGATGCCTCCATCACCCGCAAATATGGCGGCACCGGCCTTGGCCTCTCGATCTCCCAGGCTTTGGCGCAACGCATGGGGGGTTCCATATCGGTTACCAGTGTCGTGGGACAGGGATCGTCTTTTGTGCTGCATCTCAGCCTGGCGGTAGAAGCCAGCGATAGCGAAAAGCATTACCAGGAAAATATCATCTACCTCGATATGCAGGCCAATGCAGCGATACTACCCATTCTGCTTGTAGAGGATTATGAGCCGAATGTGCTGGTCGCCACCAGCATGTTCAATAATTTCGGGTATCGTTACGAAGTGGCGCGCAACGGACAGGAAGCGGTGGAAAGATTTGCTTCCAGAAAATATTCCATCGTCCTAATGGACGTGGAGATGCCCCTCATGGATGGCTATGCAACCACACGCCATATTCGCGGGATTGAAAAATCCACTGCTTCTCCACCTGTGGCGATTATCGCCATGACGGCCCATGCGATGAAAGGCGATAGGGAGAAATGCATGGCGGCGGGAATGAACGATTATATTGCCAAACCGTTCAGCCCGCATCAGTTACAGGCGGTGCTGAACAAGAATTTTGAGACGGGCGTGCAAGCTTAGCGGACGAAGCGCTTAGACATTCCGGGAAAGTGAACGAAATAGCGGGCCGCTTGGCGCTTCAGCGGATTGTCTACCATTGGAGATAAAACAGATGAATATGCGGAAACTGGCCCTTGTGGCGGTTGGACTAGGTGCTGTGGCGTATGCCCCGGCGGGATTTGCGGCGCCCGAAGGCCCGTTTGTTGGCATTATGGGCGGCGCCAATTTCACCGGTGATCTGGACGTCAGTGGCGCGGGCGTTGGCGTCAATCGCTCCGTTGATACCGATACCGGCTATGCGGTAATTCCATCCATTGGATATCGTTTTGGCAACGGCCTGCGGTCAGAACTTGAATTCGGCTATCGTAAAAACGATGTGGATGGCGTTTCCGGTTCCACCTCCGGTTCCGGCGAAATCAAAGCCAGAAGCGCGATGCTGAACCTGTTATACGATGTGAATATGAACGGTCGCGTCTCGCCTTACATTGGCGGTGGTATTGGCTATGCAAAGGTCAGATATGATGGTGTGCAGCCGGTTGGCGTACCCGGAATTGGCGTAAATGATTCGGATCGCGTGTTTGCCTATCAGGGTATCGCGGGTCTTTCTTTTGCACTGAGCAATGCTGTTGAACTGGCGGCGGAATATCGTTATTTCGCGACCCAGGATCCCGATATGCGCACCAGCGGCGGGACTTCGGTAGAAACAGAATATAAATCGCACGCGGCCCTGGTTGGGTTACGCTATAATTTTGGCGCGCCAAAGGCGGCCCCTGTTGTGATGCCAGTTGCAGCAGCAGCGCCCGCCTCCGCCCCCGCCCCGGCGCCCGTTGTTGAGCCTGCTGCATTGCCGCGCAACTTCCTGGTCTTCTTCGATTTTGACCGTTCCGACGTTTCGGATGAGGCGGACTCGATCCTGAATGATGCCGCGGCCTATGCCAGGGCCAATGGCGCGGTGCGTATTGCGGCAAGCGGCCATGCGGACCGCTCCGGTTCGGACGAATACAATATGGCGCTATCCATGCGCCGGGGCAATGCGGTGAAAGCCCGCTTGTTGGCGCTGGGTGTGCCGGAGTCGGAAATCACCGTCGCCGCCAAAGGCGAGACCGAACCGCTGGTCGCGACCGAAGACGGCGTGCGCGAACCGCAAAACCGCCGTGTCGAAATCGTCCTGCAGTAAGTAACCGTTTCGCCGGGCGGTAATGCCGCCGGGCGACATACTTAAACGAAAAAAGGGAGCCCGTTGGCTCCCTTCTTTGTTCTTCGATTTTTCGCTTAAGCTATAGCAGTGGACGTTCTCTGCGCCCCGTCAGGATATTGTAGATCAGAGTGGCGACAAACAGCACGATAAATACAAGCGCCAGGAACTGGGCAATGCCCGCGAAGTCGGCGGCGAGACCGCCAAACCCCATAAAGGCGGAAAGCACCGCAAGAACAAAAAAGATAATGACATAGTTCAACATGGAAATTCTCTCTTTTGCTCAGCGCTTATTTCCAGATGGGCTCGCCGAGGTCGACATCTTTATTCTTGGTCACCGCGCCGGCCGCCGCGCCAACTACGCCACCAAGCACGGCGCCGGTAATCGGGTCTGCACCCAGCACAGCACCGCCGACAGCGCCCGCGCCCGCGCCGATGGCGCCGCCGCTTAGTGCACGATCACCCTTGGTGTTACCGCATGCGGCCAATGAAGTCAGGACCACAACGGCCACCATCGCATTTTGTATCTTTCGCATAAAACTCTCCTCGGTTCAGGTTCAAATAAATGCGTAGGAGAATCCCTGCAAGCTTGCTGCATGGTAAAGGCGGTTAAACGTAAGGGGGGCGTAAGGCTAACCGACCAGGCCGCCTGTCAAGCAGCGTGCGGGAGTACTTCCATCCGGTAGCCAATGCCAGGCTCGGTGGTAATGAAGACGGGCGCCGTCGGGTTTTCTTCGATCTTTTCACGGATCTGGCCGATATAGACGCGCAGATAGGTGGTATCTTCGGCGTGCGCCGCGCCCCAGACTTTCTTGAGAATTTCCCTGTGGGTCAGCATCTTGCCGCGATTAGCCATAAAGTGCCGCAGCAGATCATATTCCTTGGGCGTAAAAGCCCGCAATTTATCATGCAAAAACACTTCATGGCGCACCAGATCCATGCGCAACGGACCATTGCGCAATTCCGGCTCGCCGGTCTCCTGCACCGCAGAGGTACGTAACGCGGCGTTGATGCGCGCCATCAGCACGCCGACATTGAAAGGCTTGGTAACGTAATCATTGGCCCCCATATTCAGCGCCGTGGTGATTTCATCATCGGATGAGGACACAGAAAGAATGATAATGGGCACCTGCGACCATTCACGCACAGCCGTGATGACGTCCTTGCCATCCATATCCGGCAGGCCAAGATCAAGCAGCATCAGGTCAGGTTTAACCGAGGCGCACATGCGTATGGCCTGCTTGCCCGACGCGCTTTCGGCAATCTTGAAATTTTCGACATCCAGAAGAATGCCAAGCATCTTCTGGATATGTGGCTCATCGTCCACTACTAGAATAGTGTTTTTCTTTTCAGCCATAGTAAAATCTCAAAGCACAGGTGGCCGGTTGACGTAAATTGTCACCGAATTTGAGCATAGTTGGCATTTACACGCCCCGCAATGATATTGGTCTAAAAGTCGCCCCACGCAACAGAAACTACGGCAAGCTTATCTAACCAGAGGCGGGATGGACTGCGACGGGGATGTTACGGCGTCGCATTTGCTGCGCCGAGGGACCGTTCTGGCACGGCTATGACGAACTGCCCGTGCTTGATATCTGTTGGTATTTCTCCGGGGACGGCAGAAAAATGTGTAATAAAAACAATTGCATAAGAAATTTTTTTATGCCTGCTGCCACCGTAAAATCAATCACCAGGATGGGATTACAGTTCTAAACTGTTGCAATTAGAAAACGGTATTTAGAACGGTGAAGCCGACCGTATTTCCTGAACCATAATACGCGCGGGGCCTGGTTGCACACTGGGTGCTAACGCGTCCTGAGAGCGGTTTTTGATGGTGGCCCCGCCCGCTTACTAAATCGTCGACTGCGAACGATCTTTGGTGCGATCAGAATCCACATCGAAGCTGAATTTTCGGGCAGATAGATAAGCTTTAGGACGAGAATGGCGCACCCGGCACGATTCGAACGTGCGACCTCTGCCTTCGGAGGGCAGCGCTCTATCCAGCTGAGCTACGGGTGCCTTTATTTTCAATATCAGCGGGAAACCGGGTGGAAACTATCCTATATGCGGGGCGGCGGCAATCATACTGTTGGAAACTGGCGCCTATTTCTGAAATGCAATAAGACCGGGAGGCTGGAGGCCCGGTTAGGGGCCGTAATCATCCCGTTGAGAAGGCGCACAAAGTGCAGTATCAGAACAAACAAAATGGGGCCGCCGGTGCGCCGAAACCAGATGCAGGCGGCTGGCGCGGTGCGTTAGTGAATTTGGCCGTGGCCGCCGGCAGCATCGTGATGGTGGTGTTGCTATGTGAGTTGGTGCTTTTTCGCTTTATCCTGCTTCCCAGCGATGTTCCGGAAAATGTCTTTATAGATGGGCTGGTGCGCCTTCAGCCTGGCAGTATGGGCGTCTGGCGTGTCGGAGATGACGTCGCGGGGCGCTATCGCATCAACGCCCAGGGGTGGAATTCAGGTCACGCGTCCTATGAATTCAAGGCCCCCGAGGGGCTCAAGCGCATCGCCATTATCGGCGATTCTTTTGTCGAGGCATTACAGGTTCCATATGACGCCAGCCTGGCCGAGAGGGTTGAGAAGGCGGGGCAGGGGCGCATTCAGGTCTATCGCTTCGGTATCAGCGGCGCACCATTAAGCCATTATCTGGCGATGGCGCGCCATGTGGCGCAGACCTATCATCCGGATATGATCGTGCTGGTGCTGGTGCATAATGATTTTGATGAATCTTTCTCGGCAGTGGCGGGGCGCTATACCAGCAGCTTTCTGAAATTCCGCATGGCGGGCGATCAGGTGGCGGGGGAGATTCCGCCAACCCCCTATCAGGCGACGTGGCGCGATTCGCTGCGGCAAACCGCAACGCTGCGCTATCTTTATTACCGGCAGAAACTAAACCCGGTGAACCTTTTGGCGCAGTTGTGGCCTGCGGCGCCCCCCGTTTATCAGGCCAATGTGGCGCTGGATGCGGTTGTAAGTCAGCGCGCTGCCATCGGTGGGGCCACGGATTACGCCTTTGCGCAGTTTCAGGCGCTGTCGCGTGAACATAAGTTTCAGCCGCTGGTGATCATGGACGGCGACCGGCGATCGATTGTCGCCGGGACGGACAGTGCCGCTCTATACCGTGATGGCGCCTTGTGGCTAAACGCCATGGCGGCGGAGGCCGCAGCAAAAGCGCAGACACCATTTATCGATCTGCATCCGCTGTTCGAGGCGGATTGGCGGCTGAACCACCAGCCCCTGAGTTTCGTTTCCGACAATCACTGGAATGAACATGGCCACCGGGTAGCGGCGCAGGCATTGGAGCAATTTCTGGTGGGCACGAAGTTTTAGTTTCGCCCCGCCATTATTCCTCTTTTGCCGGGCGCCAGCGCAGTACCGGAGTGCGTGCGGCGCGGGTTTCATCCAGCCGGTTGCGCGGCGCATAATGCGGCGCCTGAGTGAATCGCGTGACGTCACCGGCCTTGGCCGCCTGGGCCAGGCTGCGCAGTACACTGATCAATTGATCCAGGGATTCCTTTGATTCCGTTTCCGTCGGTTCGATCAGCATTGCCCCATGCACCACCAGCGG
The DNA here is from genome assembly GCA_030652895.1 of Alphaproteobacteria bacterium. GTDB lineage: Bacteria > Pseudomonadota > Alphaproteobacteria > UBA11222 > UBA11222 > UBA11222. The sequence goes on along the minus strand of JAUSQH010000253.1, from coordinate 4,469 downwards.
GAAATAGATGGTCATGGGGTGATAGCCTTCATCGATCATCGCCTTGGCGAAATCCAGGGTGGTGACGCCCGTGCCTTTCAAAAACGCGTCATCGAACAGGCATTCATGCATGCACGGGCCAGGGAAGGGGGCGCTCATGTCCTGGCTCAGGCTGGCCAGCACATAATTGGCGTTCAGCACCGCGTCTTCGGCCACCTGACGTAAGCCATCTGCGCCATGGCTCAGCATATAACTCAGTGCACGGACAAACATGCCCATCTGGCCGTGAAACGCGGTCATGCGGCCAAATGGCGTGGCGTCACCAGCGTCAGTATCGAATTCTACCAGATCAAAGCCAGCCCCCCGATCCACCACGAAAGGCAGCGGGGCAAAGGGGGCAAGGGCCTGTGAAAATACCACCGGCCCGGCACCCGGCCCGCCGCCGCCATGAGGTGTGGAAAAGGTCTTGTGCAGATTGATGTGCATAGCGTCAATGCCAAGATCGCCGGGACGCACCCGTCCGACCAGTGCGTTGAAATTGGCCCCGTCGCAATAGAAGTAGCCGCCCGCGTCATGCACGGCCTTCGCCATTTCTATAATGTCATTTTCAAACAGCCCGCAGGTGTTGGGATTGGTCACCATGATTGCGGCCACGTCGGGGCCAAGCTTTGCCTTCAACGCGGCCAGATCAACCCGGCCGCGCGCATCGGCGGGAATGGGGTCGACGCTGAAGCCGCACATGGCGGCGGTGGCGGGATTGGTGCCGTGCGCGGATTCAGGCGCCAGCACCCGGTTGCGCTTTTCGCCCCGCGCATCCAGTGCGGCGCGAATGGCCATCAGGCCGCACAGTTCGCCATGCGCGCCCGCCTTGGGGGACATGGCAACCGCAGGCATGCCCGTCAACACGCGCAGCCAGTGCGCCAGCGTGTTGATCAGCTCCAGCGCGCCCTGCACGGTGGAAATCGGCTGCAGGGGATGCAAATCCGCAAAACCTGGTAGCCGCGCCAGCTTTTCATTAAGACGCGGATTATGCTTCATGGTGCATGAGCCCAGCGGATACAGCCCGCTATCAATCGCATAATTTTTGCGGCTGAGCCGGACAAAATGACGCACCACCTGGGGTTCTGACAGGCCGGGCAGGCCGATTGTGCTGGGCCGCGCCAGGTCTCCGAGACGGTTTGCCATTTTTGCGGGCGCTGGCAGGTCCACGCCGCAGCGTCCCTCTGCGCCGCGTTCAAACAGCAACGGCTCTTCATGGTCGAGGCCGCGATGGCCGCTGAAAGTTGTCAGGGTTTCATCGCCCGCTTTACCGGGCGCGGTGGGACGGCCCTGGCGCATCATGCCAGCACCTCGCGCAGCGCCGCCACAAAGGCGGCCCTGTCCGCGTCCGTGTTGGTTTCGTTCGCGGCGACCAGCAACAGATTTTCCAGGTTGGGATCACCGGGTATCAGCCGTGATACTGGCACGCCGCCTAATATGCCTTTGGCCGCCAGCGCGTCCACCACTGGTGCGGAGGGTTTGGGCAGGCGCAGAGTGAACTCATTGAAAAAATATTCATTCAGGCAGGTCACGCCGGGAATGCCGGTTAAAGCCTGCGCCAGGACAATTGCCGACTGGTGATTGAGCAGCGCGAGTTGTGTAAAGCCCGCTTCGCCCAGCAGCGCCACATGAATGGTAAAGGCCAGACAACACAGACCGGAATTCGTGCAGATATTGCTGGTCGCCTTTTCCCGGCGGATATGCTGCTCGCGCGCCGACAGGGTCAGCACATACCCGCGCCGTCCTTGTGCGTCCACGGTTTCACCGCATAGTCTGCCTGGCATCTGGCGTTGCAGTGCGCTGCGGGCGGCGAATAATCCCAGATAGGGGCCACCGAAATTCAGTCCTACGCCCAGCGACTGTCCTTCGCCGACAAAAATATCCGCTCCCATTTCTCCCGGTGAAAGGATGGCGCCTAACGCCAGCGGTTCCGTTGTTACCGCTACAAGCAGCGCGCCCCTGGCGTGCGCCGCCTCGGCCAGCGGGCGCAGGTCGCGCAAATGCCCAAAAAAGTCCGGTGTCTGCACCACGATGCAGGCTGTATCATCGTCAATGGCATTGATGATGTCTTCAACGCCGTCGGGCGCCACCGCCATGGCCCGCACAATGCCGCCAGCGAAATGCGATGTGGTTTCGGTTACGGCGCGATATTGGGGATGCAGCCCCCCGGACAAAATCGCCGTGCGCCGTTTGGTTGCGCGGTTCGCCATCAGGACAGCTTCGGCGCAGGCCGTCGCGCCGTCATACATGGAGGCGTTGGCGATATCCATTCCCGACAGCATGGCGACCTGGGTCTGAAACTCAAACAGATATTGCAGGGTGCCCTGGGAAATCTCCGGCTGATAGGGCGTATAGGAAGTCAGAAATTCCGAACGCTGAATCAAATGATCGACCGAGGCCGGGATGTGATGACGATACGCCCCCGCGCCACAGAAAAACGGTGCATCACAGGCGGCAAGATTCTTCGCTGCCATGGTGCGCAACATGCGCTCCACCTCTATCTCGCCCTGATGGGGGGGCAGGTCAAGCGGCTCGGAGCGGCGCGCGGCCAGCGGCACGTCGGCAAACAGATCATCAATGCTCGCTGCACCGATGGTGCGCAGCATATCCGTGCGGTCACTCTGGGTAAGTGGAAGATAGCGCATCAGGCGAGCCCTTCGACAAAGGCCTGATAGGCTGCCGCATCCATCAGCCCAGCCAGTTCCGCCTGGTCGCTGATCCGTATTTTGAAAAACCAGCCGTCGCTTTCGGCGGCCTCATTCACGGTTACCGGCGCGCCTTCCAGTGTGCTGTTTGCTTCGATAACTTCACCGCTGACAGGTGCATAAATCTCGCTTGCGGCCTTTACGGATTCGACCACGGCGATTTCGTCACCCCGGCCGGTTTTTGTTCCGGGCTGCGGCAGTTCGACAAATACGATATCGCCCAGTTGTTCTTGCGCATAGTTGGAAATGCCGACCGTGCCGACATCGCCTTCAAGACGTATCCACTCATGGTCTTGCGTATAGAAAATTTTTGTCATGTGTTCTGTCCTAGCGGTGAAAGCGTTTCGGGATAAATGGCATGGGTGCAATGTGCGCGGCCAATGCCTTTCCGCGCACTAGAAGATTAACGGGCGTACCGTCCGCAGCGTGCGATGCGTTGACATAGCCCATGGCGATGGGGGTATTGAGCGTCGGGCTGAAGGTGCCGCTGGTCACGTGACCGATGGTGTTGCCATCCGGATCACGAATTTCCGTCCCTTCGCGCGCGGGCGCGCGGCCTTCCGGGCGGATGCCAACCCGAAGACGTTTGGGGCCGTCCTTGATTTGCGCCTGAAGTATCGCTGCGCCGGGAAAGCCACCGCCTTCGCGCCGACGTTTGGCAATGGACCATAGTAGATTGGCTTCGATTGGCGTTGTGCTTTCATCAATGTCGTGACCGTACAGACAAAGCCCGGCTTCCAGCCGCAAACTGTCCCGCGCCCCAAGGCCGATGGGCGCAACTTCAGCTTCGTTCAGCATGCGTTGCGCCCAGGCCTCGGCGGCGTCAGCGGGAACCGAAATTTCAAATCCGTCCTCCCCGGTGTAGCCACAGCGATGAATGATCAGCTCAACATCGCCAATACGAAACCGCCGGCCATGCATAAATCCTAGCTCTGCTGCTTCGGGAACATGGCGCGCCAGCACCGTTGCTGCGGCCGGTCCCTGCAGGGCCAGCAGCGCGCGGTCGTCCAGCCGTTTCAGGGTGGCTTTACCGGCCAGTGCCGTTTCGATATGAGCGAAATCCTCGGCCTTGCGGCCGGCATTGACGACCAAAAAAAGCCGATGCTGATGTTCGGGGCGCACGGGCCGGGTCACCATCAGATCATCAAGTATGCCGCCCTGCGGATTCAGCAACGTCGTATAGCGCATCTGCCCGGGTTTGAGTTCCGCGATGGCGCCGGGAACCAGCGTCTCGAACGCCGCGGCAATATCAATCCCGGGCGCTGCCGTAAGCATCGCCTGTCCCATATGCGATACATCAAACAGGCCAGCCTGATTGCGGGTATGCAGATGTTCTTTGAGAATGCCAGCAGGATAGTTCACCGGCATGGCGTAGCCCGCGAACGCAACCATCTTCGCCCCTAGCGCCAGATGCAGCGCATGGAGTGGCGTGTTGCGCAACGGCGCGTCACTGCTGTCAGCCATAACTCTCTCTCCCGTTTGGCGCGGCGTCTGTTTGCCACCTTTGGAACACCCATCAGTGGAATCCTTAACGCCTGCCGTTTGGCGCGGTTTGCGCGCCGCCGGCTGCCCCCTCTGTCACGGGAACCTGAGAGATTTGACCCGGCTTTGTTGCGAGACAACGCCGCGGGTTTACCCCTTCGGTGAAGCGCCAAACGCCCGCATATATGCGAGACGCAGACACTTGCTTTCCAGAGTTTCATCCCCCTGCGGTCCGGTTGCCTGAGAGTTTCCGGGGCGGTTGCT
>JAUSQH010000248.1 GCA_030652895.1 Alphaproteobacteria bacterium | reverse complement strand
GTGATGATGACCACCTTGCCCTGCGCCAGGTCGGCGCGCACGCGCGTGTCGTCGATGCTGGTGATGCGGGCCTTGCCATAGGCCGAGTCGGTGGCAATCGCCACCTGCCAGCCAGCGTAGCTGACCGCCGGCACGCCCTGGGCCTGCAGCGCCAGCGCCAGCAAGCCCACCGACACCTGCTCGCCAGTGGCGGCGATGGCGTCGAGTTCGCGCTGGCTCTCGGGCGTCAGCCAGGCCGGCTGCAATTCCTTGGCCAGGCCGAGCAGGCGGTTGGTCTCGCCGCTCATCGCCGACGGCACGACGATCAACTGGTGGCCGGCGCGCACCCACTTGGCGACGCGCTGGGCGACGCTGCGGATGCGTTCGGTGGACCCCATCGAGGTGCCGCCGTACTTGTGAACGATCAGAGCCATGAAATCGGGACCGAGTTCTCGCGTTGCGGCCCGTTGCCGCGGTGCACAAAACGCGAATTCTAGCCGCCGGTCCGGCGCTTCAAAGGCCCTCGCCGTTGTCGGCCAGCCACTGCAGGCGCCGCTGCGACGCGCCGGCCGGCGCCATGCAGCGCGCGTCGACACCCAGGCCGGGCACGTAGAGCAACTGGCCATCACCGCTGTAGACCAGCGGCCCGTCGCGCTGCCAGGCCGGCACGCGCAGCGCCTGGTACTGTTTCTTCAGGCTGCGCGCCAGGCTGCGCGGCGCGCGCTGGAACTGTTCGCCGCCCTGCCGTGGCCGCAACTGCGCCTGCTGCAGCAATGCCGCCGGGATGCCGCCTTCGGCGACGACGTCGACGGCGAAGTGGCCGCGCCAGCCCGGCACGCCGTGCTCGCCGGGAAGTGCCAGGTCCAGCACCGCCGGCGCGCCAGGTGTCGCCACCGCAGCGCCCAGGCGGGCAAAGTGCAGCACACCGTCGTGCAAGCGCAGTTCGCCACCCGGCGCGGGCCAGCGTCCGCTGCGCGCCGTTGCCATTTCGGTGGGCAGACGTTGCAGCAGCGTTTCCGGCACCGCGCCAGCCACCACCGACGGCAACCAGGCGCGCAGCAGGTTGGCCTGGCGCGGCGCGCTGAGCAAACGCCACGCCGCGCAGCGCAGGCCGCCGCCTTCGATGCAGGCGGCGATGTCGATGCCCGCCAGTTCGGCCAGACAGGCGGCCGCCTCCTGCGCCCGGTGCGCCGCCGCGACCAGGCTCACTTCGGCGTTCGCAAAGCTGCCGGTCAAGGCTGGCCAGACGCTGGCACGCAGCCGGTTGCG
>JAUSQH010000392.1 GCA_030652895.1 Alphaproteobacteria bacterium | reverse complement strand
CCGCACCATCTCGCCGACGGAAAAAGCATTACTCTCATCGTGCGCGTGATATTTTTTTGAACGCCGCACAGTCTTTCCCATCACAGGATCAGAAAAACGGCGTTCCACTTTTACCACTATCGTCTTGGCGCCTTTGTCGCTGACCACGACGCCTTGCAGGATACGCTTTGGCATACTTACTAACTCCCTGCCCGGCCAGGTTTGGCTTTCGCCGCCTGTTCATTAAGTATCGTTTTCATCCGCGCGATATTGCGGCGCACCTTGCCCACCTGGGCGGTGTTTTCCAATTGTCCCGTAGCCTTTTGAAAGCGCATGTTAAACTGCTCCTTCTTTAGCTTCAGGATTTCATCCTGAAGCTGGTCGGCTGTTTTATCTCGCAACTCCGCGGCCTTCATCAGCATCACCTCTATAGCGTCCGATTAACCACACGGGTTTTGATCGGTAATTTCATCGCGCCCAATCGCAACGCTTCGCGTGCAATCGGTTCAGGTACCCCATCGATTTCAAACATAATCCGCCCGGGTTTGATACGAACCGCCCAGAATTCAGGCGTTCCCTTACCTTTACCCATACGGACCTCGGTCGGCTTTTTACTAACCGGAACGTCCGGGAATATACGTATCCATACTCTGCCCGCACGCTTCATATGCCGGGTTATCGCACGCCGCGCCGCTTCGATCTGGCGCGCCGTAACTCTGTCCGGCTCCATCGCTTTCAACCCATAACCGCCGAAGTTCAGAGTGAAGCCAGCTTTGGCGACGCCCTTGATGCGGCCTTTATGCGCCTTACGAAATTTTGTTCGTTTTGGCTGTAACATTGCTCTCGCCTTTTATCTTGTCCACGGACGCCTAGTCGCGATCCGCACGATTACGGTCTCCACGATCCCGATTGTCCCGGTCCGGCCTTCCGCCGCCGGGACGTTGCGGACGTGCGCCTTCCTGCGCAGCCGCCATGCGGTTATCCTGGGCCATTGGATCATGTTCCAGGATTTCGCCCTTAAACACCCACACCTTGATCCCGCACGCACCGTACGCGGTTTGCGCGGTCGCCACACCGTAATCAATATCCGCCCGCAACGTATGCAACGGTACGCGGCCTTCATGATACCATTCGGTCCGGGCAATTTCCGCCCCGCCCAAACGCCCGGCGCAGTTCACCTTGATCCCCTGTGCGCCCAGCCGCATCGCCGACTGCACAGCGCGCTTCATGGCGCGGCGGAACGACACACGACGCTCCAGCTGCTGTGCAATATTCTCTGCGACCAGCTTTGCATCAATTTCCGGTTTGCGGATTTCAACGATATTCAGATGAACTTCGCTATCCGTCAGCTCCGACAATTCACTGCGCAGCTTTTCAATATCCGCACCTTTTTTGCCGATGACCACACCCGGACGCGCCGAATAAATCGTCACACGGCACTTGCGATGCGGACGTTCGATTTGAATGCGCGATACGCCCGCCTGCTGGAGACGCTTTGAAAGCACCTCACGGATACGAATATCTTCATGCAGCAGGTCACCATAGGACTTGCCCTCTGCATACCAGCGCGAATCCCAAGTCCGATTGATACCGACACGCAAGCCGATCGGATTTACCTTATGCCCCATCAGGCAGTCTCCTCCCGCTCACGGACCACAATGGTCAAATGGCTAAACGGCTTTTCCACGCGGCCGGAACGCCCGCGGGCGCGCGGATGAAACCGCTTGATCACTAGCGCCTTGCCGACATGCGCCTCTTTTACGTACAGACTATCCATATCCAGCCCATGGTTATTTTCAGCATTGGCGATTGCGGATTGCAGCACCTTCTTCACATCCTGCGCGATCCGGCGATGCGAAAACGTAAGTTCCGCCAAGGCCTTCTCGACATGCATGCCGCGAATGCCGCCAGCCACCAAATTCAGCTTCTGCGGGCTGATGCGGATCATCCGCCCGATTGCCTGGGCTTCGTTATCCGCAAGACTCCTGGGACGCGCCAGCTTGCTCATTATTTCCTCTTTGCCTTTTTATCCGCCGTGTGGCCGAAATAGGTCCGCGTCGGTGAAAATTCGCCAAGCTTGTGACCAACCATTTCTTCGTTCACCGAGACCGGAATAAACTTATGCCCGTTATAAACGCCAAAGGTCAGCCCAACAAACTGGGGCAGGATTGTCGAACGCCGCGACCAGGTCTTGATTACCTCTTTGCGCGTTGACGAACGCGCCGCATCGGCTTTCTTTAACAGATACCCATCCACGAACGGGCCTTTCCATACGGAACGTGTCACGGTCTAGCGCCCTTTCTTCAGATGACGGCTGCGCAAGATATACTTGTCGGTCGCCTTGTTGGAACGTGTCTTCTTTCCCTTGGTAGGCTTGCCCCATGGCGTAACCGGATGACGCCCGCCCGAGGTGCGGCCTTCACCGCCGCCATGCGGGTGATCCACCGGGTTCATCGCCACACCACGAACGGAGGGACGGCGGCCCTTCCAACGGGTGCGTCCTGCCTTGCCAAAATTCTGGTTCGAATTGTCCGGGTTTGACACCGCACCCACAGTCGCCATGCATTCCGAGCGAATGATACGTTGTTCACCTGAAGACAGGCGCAGTTGCGCATAACCGGAATCCCGCCCAACCAATTGCGCGTAGGTTCCTGCCGAACGTGCGATCTGCCCACCCTTGCCCAGCTTAATTTCGACATTATGAATAATCGTGCCGACAGGCATGCTCGCCAAAGGCATGGCGTTGCCTGGCTTGATGTCAACCTTGTTGCCGGAGATGACTTTGTCACCCACCTTCAAGCGCTGCGGCGCCAAAATATAGGCCTGTTCGCCGTCAGCATAGTTGATCAGTGCAATGAAAGCCGTGCGGTTTGGATCATATTCCAGCCGCTCAACCGTCGCCGCCACATCGAATTTACGGCGCTTGAAATCCACCACGCGATAGGCGCGCTTATGCCCGCCGCCGCGCTGAAACGCCGTGATCCTGCCTGTGTTGTTCCGGCCGCCACTCTTAGTCAGGCCCTCGGTCAGCGTCTTGACCGGCTTGCCCTTCCAGAGCCCTTCGCGGCTGACAAGCACGAGCCCGCGCTGGCCAGGTGTCGTCGGTTTATATGCTTTTAAAGCCATTGCCGTACCCTAGAGCCCCGTCGTTACATCGATAGATTGGCCTTCGGCCAAACTGACGATTGCTTTTTTATAATCGCTGCGCTTTCCGAGCTTGCCCCGGAACCGTTTCACTTTACCAACCTGGCGCAGCGTATTCACCGCCTTTACCTTGACATCAAACAGCCGCTCGACGGCCTCCTTGATCTCCGGCTTGGTGGCGTCGTTCGCTACCCGGAATGTCACCTGGTTATGCTCGGACGCCAGTGTTGCCTTTTCGGTGATCACCGGGCTGAGAATAATGTCGTATATCCGTTCGAGGTTCATTTCAGGCGAGCCTCCAATTGTGCGACTGCTGCGCGGGTCAAAACCAGCTTGTCGTGACGCAAAATGTCATACACGTTCGCCCCCTGACTTGGCAGCACATCGATATGCGGAATATTACGCACTGCCATCAGGAAATTCGCATCAACTTCCGCGCCGTCTATAAACAACGCATTACTAAATCCGAGTTTGATCAGCTTCTCGCGCAGACCGCTGGTCTTCGCCGTGCTCAACTTCGTGTCTTCAACCACAAAAAGCGATTCATCCTGCAGTTTCGCCGACAGCGCATGCCGTAATGCAAGTTTACGCACCTTTTTCTGCAAATCCGTCGCATGGCTGCGGGGAACCGGCCCGTGAGCAACACCACCGCCACGGAAAATATTTGCCGAGCGCGCACCGTGACGGGCCGTGCCGCCACCCTTTTGACGGCCAAACTTTTTGGTCGTCATTTTGATTTCGCTACGAATCTTCACCTTATGTGTACCGGCGCGCCGTTTGGCGAGCTGCCACACTACCACGCGGTGCAGAATATCGGCGCGCGGCTCCAACGCGAAAATCGCGTCCGCCAGCTCAATGTCGCCTGCATTACCGGCGTCGAGATTTTTTACCTCGGCCTTCATGCCTCTTCTTCCTTCTGTTCAACCGCAACGTTACCACCACGAACTGCGCCTGGCATCGGTACGCCCTCGGGAAGCGCGCGCTTTACCGCATCGCGCACCAGCACGAAGCCGCCTTTCGCACCGGGCACCGCCCCTTTGATCATCAAAATTCCGCGCGCCGCATCCGTCGCCACAACTTCCAGGTTCTGGGTGGTGACGCGAACATCGCCCATATGTCCAGCCATCTTCTTGCCTTTGAACACCTTGCCGGGATCCTGGCGTTGGCCGGTCGAACCGTGCGCACGGTGCGTAATCGATACGCCGTGGCTGGCGGGCATGCCGCCAAAATTATGCCGCTTCATAACGCCGGCAAAACCCTTGCCGATGCTTGTGCCCGACACATCCACATATTGACCGATGACAAAATGCTCCGCCGTAAGTTCCGCACCGACATCGAGAAGGTTTTCGGGCGACACCCGAAACTCCACGACCTTGCGTTTCGGCTCAACATTTGTCGCCGCAAAATGACCCCGCATCGGCTTTGTGACATTTTTCGGCTTCGCCGGCACAGCGCCAAGCTGCACAGCCGAATAACCGTCGCCGTCGACCGTGCGCTGACGGACAACCTGACAGTTGTCCATCTTCAGCACCGTCACCGGAACATGCCGCCCGTCGTCTTTGAAAACGCGGGTCATGCCGATTTTCTGGGCAATTACACCAGAACGCATTTCTTCACCTGCTTAAAGCTTAATTTCCACATCCACACCGGCAGCCAGGTCGAGCTTCATGAGCGCGTCCACTGTCTGTGGCGTCGGATCCACTATATCGAGCAGTCTTTTGTGCGTACGCACTTCAAATTGCTCGCGGCTTTTCTTGTCAACGTGCGGCCCACGCAGCACCGTGAATTTTTCAATCCTGGTCGGCAGGGGAATCGGCCCACGCACCGTCGCACCCGTGCGCTTGGCCGTGTTCACGATATCCTTGGTCGACTGATCAAGCACGCGGTGCTCGAAAGCCTTCAACCGGATACGGATATTCTGGTTTTGCATTGGCTGTGCCGTCCCTATTTAATAATTTTTGCGACGACGCCGGCGCCGACGGTGCGGCCACCTTCGCGGATGGCGAAACGAAGACCTTCGTCCATCGCGATCGCCACAATCAACTCGACATCCATCGTCACATTGTCACCAGGCATCACCATCTCGGTGCCTTCCGGCAACGTCACAACACCCGTCACATCCGTCGTACGGAAGTAAAACTGTGGACGGTAATTGTTGAAAAACGGCGTGTGACGCCCGCCTTCATCCTTCGTCAGAATATACGCTTCCGCCTTGAAGTTCGTGTGCGGCGTAATCGAACCGGGCTTCGCCAGAACCTGACCACGCTCAACACCCTCTCGGTCAATGCCGCGCAACAGCGCACCGATATTGTCGCCGGCCTCGCCCTGGTCCAGAAGCTTGCGGAACATCTCAACGCCCGTGCAAACCGTCTTCTGCGTCGGCTTCAGACCAACAATCTCGACTTCCTCGCCAACCTTTACAATGCCCTGCTCAACACGGCCCGTTACAACCGTGCCACGGCCCGAAATCGAAAACACGTCTTCAATCGGCATCAGGAACGGACGATCCTTCGGACGTTCCGGCTGCGGAATATAGCTGTCCACCGCCTTCATAAGCTCAAGGATCGCATCATGCCCAATCTCAGGCGTCTTGCCTTCCAGCGCCGCAAGCGCGGAACCCTTGATAATCGGAATATCATCGCCAGGAAAATCGTAGCTCGACAAAAGCTCGCGGATCTCAAGTTCAACCAGTTCCAGAAGTTCCGGATCATCCACCTGATCCACCTTGTTCATAAACACAACAAGCGACGGAACACCAACCTGGCGCGCAAGAAGAATATGCTCGCGCGTTTGCGGCATCGGGCCATCCGCAGCCGACACCACCAGAATGCCCCCGTCCATCTGGGCCGCACCTGTGATCATGTTCTTCACATAGTCCGCGTGGCCCGGGCAATCCACATGTGCGTAGTGCCGGTTCGCAGTCTCATATTCAACATGCGCCGTCGAAATCGTAATCCCGCGCGCCTTCTCTTCAGGAGCCTTGTCAATCTGGTCATACGCCGTGAACGTCGCGCCGCCCGTTTCCGCAAGCACCTTCGTAATCGCTGCCGTCAACGACGTCTTGCCATGGTCAACATGCCCAATCGTGCCAATGTTGCAATGCGGCTTCGTACGCGCAAACTTCTCTTTCGACATGTTCTGCTCTACCCTCGAACTTC
>JAUSQH010000237.1 GCA_030652895.1 Alphaproteobacteria bacterium | reverse complement strand
CGCAACGATCAGAAAATACCCGGCAAAGCCCATCTTGATGATGACATCAAGTTCAAATTCCAGCCGCGCGCGATAGTCGGCTTCATCCGCAAACCTGCCCTCGTTCGCCAACCGGTTGTCGAGCCCCAGTGCGGCCTGACGGCGTAATTCGGCGGCTTCTTCTTCTGGCGCGCCAAAGCTTGGCAGTATGGGCGCGCGGGTGCGCGGGCGGTACGCACAGCGCCGCGCGATCTCGACCGTATTTTGGATCGCCTCCGGCAAATCCGCAAACAGCGCCGCCATCTCCGCCGGGCTTTTCATATAATGTTCCGGCGTCAGCTTGCGGCGATCATCCTGGGAAACATACGCCCCCGCAGAAATGCAGATCAGCGCGTCGTGAGCCTCATACATATCGCGATACGGAAAGTACACTTCGTTGGTCGCCACCAGCGGCAGCGCCTGATCATAGGCGAAGGTGATAAAGTCTTCTTCCGTCGCCGCCTCATCCGCCATGCCGTGGCGTTGCAGCTCGACATACAGGCGCTGCGGATATATTGCCGCCATTTCGCCCAGCATACCTGCGGCCGCGTCGCGCCGCCCCTGGCGCAACAGACGCCCAAGCGGCCCTAATGCACCACCGGTCAGGCAGATCAGGCCGTCACTATGCGCCGCAAGCTGTGCCAGTGTCACATGGGGCTCTGCCTCACACTCCAGATAGGCGCTACTGGAGAGCAACATCAGATTGGCGTAGCCCGCTTCGTTCTGCGCCAGCAATACGATAGGCGCGATCCGGTCGCGCAATGCAGGGCCGCGCACCGCGTCCGCCGCGCCATTTTCCGGCTGATCAAAACATAGCTGTAATGCGCAGCCAATGACCGGCTGAACGCCCTCGCCCGCCAGCGTTTCGGAAAATTCCAGCGCCCCGAACAGATTGCCGCTATCCGTAATGGCAACCGCCGGCATATCATGGGCGCGGCACAGCGCGGGCATCTGCTTGATTTTCACCGCCCCTTCCAACAGTGAATAAGCCGAATGCACCCGCAGATGCACGAAGCCACCCACAGGGGAACTCTGTTTATGTTTCGCGGCGCGTGATTCTGACATGCCTCACCTTAACCGGTTCACGCGGGCCTGTCAGGCTGGCATCATCCATCTATACAAAAATATTCCGTCGTTGATCAGCGGCGCGACGTTGGCATGGTTTCACCACAGATGGAGACGGGCGCGGGCATATTGGAGCAGGTATAGCCGCCACTAAGCTGTCCATGCCACGGGGCGCTTGCCTTTTTGTCCAGTGCGCGCAGGAAGCTTTCTCCTTCCCGCCCCGCCCCGCATCGTCTAAAACCCTTGTCAGATAACAAACAGGGAAACACATCGTGAGCAAAACCAATCCGGGTAATTATTTTGAAGATTTTGAGGTTGGGCAGTTTTTGCGCCACGCCACGCCACGTACGGTAACGTTGGGGGACGCGAGCCTGTATATGGCGCTGTTCGGGCCGCGATTTGCGCTGACGTCATCGGATGAATTTGCCCGTTCGCTGGGCCTGCCCGGCGCGCCGATGGATGATCTGCTGGCGTTTCATATTGTGTTCGGCAAGACCGTGCCCGATATTTCGCTCAACGCCGTGGCCAATCTGGGCTATGCGGATTGCCGTTTTCTGACGCCGGTCTATGCGGGCGACACCCTGTCCACGACCTCGGAAGTCATCGGCCTGCGCGAATTGTCCAATGGCAAATCCGGCATTGTGTATGTGCGCAGTACCGGCGTTAATCAACGCCATGAAGTGGTGATCGACTATGTGCGCTGGGTGATGGTGCGCAAGCGTGATGAAGCCGCCCCGGCGCGCGCGGCGCTTATACCCGAATTGCCGGAGTTCGTGTCCGCCGACAATCTTGCGGTCCCGGCCGGGCTGGATTTCAGCGGGTTTAATTGTGATCTGTCCGGCTCCCCGCATCTGTGGGACGACTATCATGCCGGCGAAAAAATCGACCATGTGGACGGCATGACCATAGAAGAAGCCGAACATATGATGGCGACGCGGCTGTACCAGAATACCGCCAAGGTGCATTTCAACCAATATATGCAGAACAGCGATAAGGCGCAGCGCCGCCTGATCTATGGCGGCCATGTCATCAGCCTTGCGCGCGCGCTGAGTTTTAACGGCCTGGCCAACGCCGTCAAAATAGCCGCCATCAATGCCGGGCGCCATGTCGCGCCCTGCTATGCCGGGCACACCGTGTTCGCCTGGTCGGAAATCCTGGACAAGGCGGAAATGCCCGGCCGCAAGGATGTGGGCGCATTGCGCGTACGCCTGTTCGCCACCAGGGACCAGCCCTGCGCCGGTTTTCCGGGTGTGACAGAGGGGGGGCATGATCCCAGCGTGATCCTGGACCTCGATTACTGGCTGCTGATGGGGCGGAGATAAGCGAAATTTTCTCAATCGGCTGATTGACTTAACGCTTTCGCGGTTTAGTATGCGGTAGAATCAAATGCGGCCAACAGTGCCGCCAATTAATTAGCAGGGGGCCGGAAATGGCGGAATCTCAGGCAGGGGCTGGCAAACCGCCGGTCATGCGGCCGCGGCCATTGTCGCCGCATCTTCAGATCTATGGCTGGAAAATCACCATGGCGGCGTCGATTACGCACCGCATCACTGGTGTGGGGCTTGGCATCGGCAGTCTGCTGCTGACCGGCTGGCTTCTGGCGCTGGCGGATGGACCGGAATCTTATGCGGCATTGCAGGAGTTTCTGGGAAGCTGGTTTGGCAAGTTGGTGCTGCTCGGCTTTACCTGGTCGCTGATGTATCATCTGTGCAACGGCTTGCGGCATCTGTTCTGGGATGTCGGATACGGTTTTGACGTCGCCACGGCAAACCGCACGGCAGGGGCCGCTTTTGCGGGATCCGTGCTGTTAACGATTATTGCCTGGGTCCTTGCCTATATGTACCGGGGGGCTGTCTGATGTCTGCGTTCAAAACACCGATAGGCCGTGTGCGCGGCAGGGGTTCGGCCAAAGACGGCACCCAGACATTCTGGCATCAGCGCCTGACCGCGCTTGCGCTGGTCCCGCTGGCGGTGCTCTTTATCGGGTTTATGATTGCGCTTACGGGGGATGATTACGCCACCGCGGTGAGCATGATGCGCTCGCCCGTCGTGAGCGTCTTGATGTTGATGTTCCTGCTGATAGGTTTTTATCATATGAGCATTGGGCTGGCGCATGTTGTTGAAGATTATGTGCATTGGGAACTGGGGAAAATCGGCCTGATCGTCGCCATTAAACTGGGCTGTCTTGGGCTGGCGCTTGCCTGCGTTCTGTCGGTAATAAAACTGAGCTTTGGGAGCGCGGCATAACATGACGGCCTATCCGATTACTGATCACAGCTATGACGTCGTTGTTGTGGGTGCCGGGGGCTCCGGCCTGCGGGCGACCCTGGGCTGCGCGCAGGCGGGGCTTAAAACCGTCAACATCACCAAGGTTTTCCCGACCCGCAGCCACACGGTTGCCGCACAAGGCGGTATCTCGGCGGCGCTGGGCAATATGATCGAAGATGACTGGCGCTGGCATATGTATGACACCGTCAAGGGCGCCGATTGGCTGGGTGACCAGGACGCCATCGAGTTTTTGTGCCGCGAAGCGCCTGCCGCCGTGTTCGAACTGGAGCATTTTGGCGTTCCCTTCTCGCGCACCGAGGAAGGCAAGATTTATCAGCGCGCCTTTGGCGGCATGACCACCCAATATGGCGATGGCCCGCCCGCGCTGCGCACCTGCGCCGCCGCCGACCGCACCGGCCACGCCATGCTGCATACTTTGTATGGCCAGAGCATTCGCAACAATGCGGAATTCATGATCGAATATTTCGTGATCGATCTGATCATGGAAGAGGGCGAATGCCGCGGCGTCATCGCCATCAACATGGATGACGGCGCCATCCACCGCATCCGCGCCAAAATAACCATCATGGCGACGGGGGGCTATGGCCGCACCTATTTTTCCGCCACGTCGGCGCATACCTGCACAGGCGACGGCAATGGCATGGCCCTGCGCGCAGGGCTGCCGCTACAGGACATGGAATTTGTGCAGTTCCACCCAACCGGCATTTATGGCGCGGGCTGTCTGATTACCGAAGGCGCGCGCGGCGAAGGCGGGTATCT
>JAUSQH010000222.1 GCA_030652895.1 Alphaproteobacteria bacterium | reverse complement strand
TCGGGCTGCGGAAAAAGCACGTTGGTGCGCATTGTTGCGGGGTTGATCGCGCCCAGTTCAGGGTGCGTCGAATGGGCGGCGCCGCCCGAGAGGGGCGGCATTGGCGTTGTATTTCAGGAACCCACCCTGATGCCATGGGCCAACGCATGCAGGAACGTCGAGACGCCATTACGCATTGCCGGCGTGGCCGCGGCCGAGCGCCACGCGCGTGCCATGGAAATGCTGGCACTGGTGGGGCTGGAGAATTTTGCAGACGCCTATCCGCGTACCTTGTCGGGCGGCATGAAGATGCGGGTGGCGATTGCCCGCGCCCTTGTCACCCGGCCGCCGGTGCTGCTGTTGGATGAACCCTTTGCGGCGCTGGACGAAATTACCCGCCAGCAACTGAACGATGATCTGCTGGAAATTTGCCGCAAGGCGAAACTGACGGTGCTGTTCGTGACCCATAGCGCGGCGGAAGCCGTGTATTTATCCGGCCGTGTGTTGGTGATGGGAGCGCGGCCCGGAACCATCTTGCGTGAACTATGTATCGACGCCCCTGTGCAACGTCAGGAGTCGTTTCGCCATTCGCCGCAATTCGCCGCTTATTGCGGTCAGATTTCTGCGGCGATGCGCGAGGCGGTGGCATGAAAGCGGCGCGCATTCTTACGCCGCTGCTGGTGGTGGCCGTAATGCTGGCGCTGTGGGAGGCGCTGGTGCGTCTATGGCAGATTCCCCCGTTCGTGCTGCCCGCGCCGTCGGCCATCTGGCAGGCGTTACAGGGTGATTTTTCCTCGCTGCTGTTCAGCGCCTGGATGACGTTGCGCATCAGCCTTACCGCCTTCCTGCTGGCGGTTATCGGGGGCGTTGCGCTGGCGGTACTGTTTTCGCAGAGCCGGATCGTCGAAATGGCGCTGTTTCCGCTGGCGGTAATATTGCAGGTGACACCGATTGTCGCCATCGCGCCGCTGATCGTGATCTGGGTGGGGATTGATAACCCCAACCGGGCGCTTTTGCTGATGGCCTGGATTGCGGCGTTCTTTCCGGTGCTGTCCAACATGACGCTGGGATTACGGGCTGCCGATCATGGGCTGCTGGACCTGTACCGCCTGTATGGGGCCACCCGCTGGCAGGTGCTGACCCAGGTGCGGTTGCCCTCCGCACTGCCTTATTTATTGTCGGCGATGAAGATTTCCGGGGGGCTGGCGTTGATCGGGACTGTTGTGGCCGAATTTGTCGCGGGCAGCGGGGCTTCCATGGGGCTGGCCTGGCGGATCATGGAAAGCGGCAACCGGCTGCAAATCGCCAAGATGTTTGCAGCGCTGCTTCTTCTCTCCTTACTGGGGGTTGCTATTTTTTTCTGCCTAAGTGCTTTGGAAAACCTGCTTTTACGGCGCTGGCATGAAAGCCGTATTGAACGGGAAGCTTAATATCACAAAAATATTTTGTATATTATATTATTTCACATTAATATTGACTTATTCCCCTAATCCTCACATATTCCTGAGTAGAATAGGTATTATTGAGGCTGCAAAATGTATCGTTATGATGAATTCGACCACACCTTCGTCATGGAACGGGTCGCGCAATTCCGTGATCAGGTGGTGCGCCGCCTGAATGGCGAGCTGACCGAGGAAGAATTTCGCCCCATTCGGCTGATGAACGGCCTGTACCTGCAATTGCACGCCTATATGCTGCGGGTGGCCATTCCCTATGGGGTGCTTTCGTCTCGCCAGTTACATAAACTGGCGGACATTGCCACCAAGTATGACCGGGGGTATGCGCATTTCACCACCCGTCAGAATTTGCAATATAACTGGCCCAGACTGGAAGATATGCCGGACATTCTGGCGGAACTGGCGTCGGTTGAAATGCATGCGCTGCAAACCAGCGGCAACTGCATCCGCAATGTCACCGCCGACCAATATGCTGGCGTCGCCGGGGATGAAGTCGAAGATCCCCGTATTTGCGGCGAGATTTTGCGCCAATGGTCCAGTCTGCATCCGGAATTTTCCTTCCTGCCGCGCAAGTTCAAGATTGCCGTTTCCGGCACGCCGGACGACCGCGCCGCGATCCGCGTGCACGATATCGGCATCCAGATCGTGCGGAACGGCAAGGGCAAAATCGGCTACGAGGTCTATGTCGGCGGCGGGCTCGGCCGGACGCCGATGATCGGCAAGAAGATCGCCGACTTTGTTCCCAAAGAGGATTTGCTGGCCTATCTCGAGGCGGTCATGCGCGTCTACAACATGTATGGACGGCGCGACAATATCTACA
>JAUSQH010000204.1 GCA_030652895.1 Alphaproteobacteria bacterium | reverse complement strand
GTCTGGCGGTCGACTTCGTGGCCGGCGACTGGTGGCAGCCGCTGGCCGGGCGCCGCTTCGACCTCGTGTTGTCCAACCCGCCCTACGTCGCCGGCGACGACCCCCATCTGTCGGCCTTGACCCACGAGCCGCGTGCGGCGCTGACGCCCGAAGGCGACGGCCTTGCCGCGCTGCGCCACATCGTCGCCGGCGCCGGCGCCCACTTGCAAGCCGGCGGCTGGCTGCTGCTCGAACATGGCCATGACCAAGGCGAGGCGGTGCGCGACCTGCTGACGCAAGCGGGGTTTGCCGGCGCCAGCACCCGCGACGACCTGGCCGGCCTGCCACGCTGCAGCGGCGGTCAGTGGAACTAGTGTGGGTTTGCACGCTAGTGACCTGACGCGCAACGCGCTGGCGCGACATATTGCCGCTGCAAGGCCTGTTCACCCCACAGCGCCGCGCAATCGGCGCATGATGGGTGCAGTTGAAGGAGACTGCGATGCACATCCGCCCGCTCTTGCTACTGTGCCCGGCCCTGTGGGCCCTCAGCCTGGCAGCGCAAGCCGCCGGCGGCCTCGCCGTGCCGGCCGGCGAGCAGGTCTGGCCGCAGTGGCAGGCCCGCTTGACCGTGCTCTCCACCCAGCGGAACGCGCCCGCCGGCGCTGCGGCTGCCAGCGACGCCCAGCTGGCGCGCAGCCCGGCCTTGCTCGGTGGCGCCTTGCTCGGCGACTACTACTTCGGCGAGCCGGCGCCAGGGCTGGGCCTGAGCGGCCTGCGCGCGACGACCGGCTTGATGCTGGGCTCGCGCAACCCGCTCAGCCTGCTCGCCGCGCCGTCGCGGGCCGGGCAGGCGTTGTCGCTGTCGCGGCAGTCGCTGTCGCCCGCATGGGCAATCGACAGCGGCAGCGAAGGCGCCGCGCCTTATCTGGGCCTGGGCTACACGGGCTGGGCGCTCAAGGGCGGCCTGAGCATCAGCGCCGACATCGGCCTGGTCGCCGAGAACCCGTCGGCGCCGCGCCTGGGGCGGGCGCTGTTCGGCAACCAAGGCTTTGACAGCGCCCGCCGCGAACTGCGGCTGTCGCCGCTGTTCCAATTGGGCGTCAACTACGCCTTCTGATACCGTGGGCATGGGCTGCTCCGGCCCGGCCGCGGCAGGCTTTGCCGTATAACTACGGCTGTTCATTTCCCAGCGAGACCCCACCCCATGAGTGACGTGCAACAACGCATCGACGACCTGGTCAAGAACCATCGTGTCATGCTCTTCATGAAGGGCACGGCGCAGTTCCCGATGTGCGGCTTCTCCGGCCGCGCGATCCA
>JAUSQH010000388.1 GCA_030652895.1 Alphaproteobacteria bacterium | reverse complement strand
TCAGGCGCGGATCGAACGGCACCGGGATAATATATTTGCGGCCATATTTGGGGCGCTCGCCGGCATAGGCGGCGGCGACTTCATCAGGCACGTCTTCGCGCGCCAGTTCCGCCAGCGCATAGGCGGCGGCGATTTTCATTTCCTCATTGATGGTGCTTGCGCGCACATCCAGCGCGCCCCGGAAGATATAGGGAAAGCCCAGCACATTATTGACCTGGTTCGGGTAATCCGAACGTCCCGTCGCGATGATGGCGTCGCCGCGAACGGCCTCCACTTCCTCGGGCGATATTTCCGGGTCCGGATTGGCCATGGCGAAAATGATCGGATTAGGCGCCATCGCGCGCACCATCTGCGCCGTAACAGCACCCTTGGCGGACAGGCCAAGGAAGATGTCGGCCCCGTCCATGGCCTCATCCAGGGTGCGCGCCTTGGTCACCACCGCGTGGGCGGATTTCCACTGGTTCATGCCTTCCTTGCGGCCCTGATAGACAACGCCCTTGGTGTCGCACAGCAGAACATTGTTGTGGGGCATCCCCATCGCCTTGATCAGTTCGATACACGCGATACCCGCCGCGCCCGCGCCATTAACGACCATGGTGACGTCTTTGATGTCCTTGCCCGCCAGGTGCAGCGCGTTGATCATCGCCGCCGCCGAGATAATCGCGGTGCCGTGCTGATCATCGTGAAACACCGGAATGTCCATCAGCTCGCGCAGGCGTTGCTCAATAATGAAACAGTCGGGCGCCTTGATATCTTCCAGATTGATGCCGCCAAAGCTTGGCCCCAGATAGCGGATGGCGGCGATCATTTCGTCGGTGTCTTTGGTGTCTAACTCCAGATCGATCGAATCCACGTCGGCAAAGCGCTTGAACAGCACCGATTTGCCTTCCATCACAGGTTTGGAGGCCAGCGCGCCCAGATCACCCAGCCCCAGAATGGCCGTCCCGTTGGAAATCACTGCGACAAGATTGCCTTTGGCTGTATATTCATAGGCAAGCGTCGGATCTTCCGCGATGGCGCGCACCGGCACCGCAACGCCGGGCGAATAGGCCAATGACAAGTCACGCTGGGTGGCCAGCGGCTTGCTGGCGATGATCTCGATTTTGCCGGGGCGGCCCTCTGAATGAAATAGCAATACTTCTTCGTCGGTAAATTGCGGACGCTTGTCGGTGGGCGGCTTCGGGCTGTTCATTGCTTTACCAGGGTTTGAGAGCGGGTCATCTGTTGTAGGCGATAGGAAGCGCGTCTGTCACCCGAAAAGCCGCGCATTGTCTGGATTCTATGTTATTTTTGTTAAATGCCTGACAGCTTCGCCGAATCGAAAAACAATCAAGCCCCGCCCCAAACGCCGGATTTGTTTCCGCTGGCGCCAGTAGCGGCGGTGACAACGCCAATGATGACGCAATATCTGGCGATCAAGGCGGCGCATCCGGACTATCTGCTGTTTTACCGCATGGGGGATTTTTACGAACTGTTCTTTGACGATGCGGTCAAGGCGTCCGCCGCGCTGGATATTGCGCTGACCAAACGCGGCAAGCATCTGGGGAACGATATCGCCATGTGCGGTGTGCCGGTGCATGCCTCGGAAGGTTATCTGGCGCGCCTGACGGCGAGCGGCTTCAAAGTCGCGGTGTGCGAACAGATAGAGGACCCGGCGGAGGCGCGCAAGCGTGGATCGAAATCCGTAGTTGCGCGTGAGGTTGTGCGGCTGGTCACGCCGGGAACGCTGACCGAGGACAGTCTGCTGGACGTGCGCGCGCATAATTATCTGCTGGCGATGGCGGCGACGGGTGCGGGCGGTGGCCGGGAATGGGCGCTGGCATGGTGCGACATTTCGACGGGAAGCTTTGATGTCATGGCGCTGCCGCAGGAGCGCGTGGCGACAGAGATTGCGCGTCTCGCGCCGAGCGAAATATTAGTATCCGAACGGTTGCTGGATGAACCGGCATTGCTTGCCAGCTTCGCCATTGAGGGAGTGTCTCAGACCCCCCTGCCGCGCGGCTATTTTGACAGTCAGGCGGGGGAGCGGCGTCTGATGGCGCTGTTCAACGTCGGCGCACTTGATGGTTTTGGTGGCTTTGGCCGTGCTGAACTGGCGGCCTGCGGGGCGCTGGCGGGTTATATGGAATTGACCCAAAAGGGGCGGCTGCCGCTGCTTCGCCCGCCATCGCGCCAGCAACAGGGCGGCATCATGGCGATCGACGCCGCGACCCGGCGCAATCTGGAACTGAATATAACCCTGAACGGCGCGCGCAAGGGCAGCCTGCTATCCGTCATTGACCGCACGGTAACGGGCGCGGGTGCGCGGTTGCTGGCGGCGCGCCTGAATGCGCCATTGACGGACGTGCACGCCATCCGCCGGCGTCAGGATATGGTGCAGCATTTTTATGATGAGCGTGATTTGGCCGATGCGGTGCGCACGGAATTGCGCCGCGTCCCGGATCTGGAACGGGCCCTAGCGCGGCTGTCGGTCGGGCGCGGCGGCCCGCGTGATCTGCTGGCCGTGCGCAACGCGCTGGCGGTTGCGGCCAGCCTTAAGCTGCGCCTGCAGGAAACACCGCTTTCTCTTGGCGGTTTGCCGGAAGATCTTGCTGCATTGTTGCCCGATCTGGGTCATCAGGAAATTCTGATCGCACGGTTAAGCGAAGCGATCAAACCAGAACCACCGTTGCTGACAGGCGACGGCGGGTTTATTGCGCAGGGATATCATGCGGGTCTGGATGAACTGCGGATGCTGGCCAGCGAAAGCAAGCGGGTGATCGCGGGGCTTGAAGAAAAATATCGCAGGCTTAGCGGCGTCGACCGTCTGAAGGTGAAGCACAACCGGGTGCTGGGCTATTTTCTGGAAACCGGCCTGGCGCACGGCGACCGGCTGCTGCGTCCTCCGTTGAATGAAACCTTTATTCATCGCCAGACCATGGCCAGCAACGCCCGCTTCAGCACAGTTGAACTGGGCGATCTGGAGCGCAGGATCGATCAGGCGGGTAATCAGGCGATGGGGATCGAACTGGCCCTGTGGGAGGATTTGCTCAGCGAAGTGATGGGGCGTGGTGCCGCGGTGCTGCGCACGGCGGCAGCGCTGGCGGAACTGGATGTCGCTACCGGTCTGGCCGAACTTGCACATCGTGCGCGTCAGGTGCGCCCCAGAGTGGACGAGGGACTGGCGTTCCGCATTACGGGCGGGCGTCATCCGGTGGTAGAGGCGGCGCTTGCCCAAAGCGCGGCGGCGTTTGTCGCCAATGATTGCGATCTCAGCGTTGACGCAACAGAGGATTCCAGCAGCCGGCATCTATGGCTGGTGACCGGACCGAACATGGCCGGCAAATCGACCTTCCTGCGCCAGAATGCATTGATTGCGATTCTGGCGCAGATGGGCGCATTCGTTCCGGCACAGGCCGCCTATATCGGCGTTGTCGACCGGCTGTTCAGCCGTGTTGGGGCGGCCGACGATCTGGCCCGCGGGCGGTCCACATTTATGGTCGAGATGGTGGAAACCGCCGCCATCCTGAATCAGGCAACCGGGCGTTCGCTGGTGATACTGGATGAAATCGGCCGCGGTACGGCGACGTATGACGGATTGTCCATCGCCTGGGCGGCGCTGGAGCATCTGCATGAGACCAACCATTGCCGCGCGTTGTTCGCCACCCATTATCACGAACTGACGGCGCTCAGTGCGGTTCTGC
Source organism: Alphaproteobacteria bacterium (assembly GCA_030652895.1). Taxonomy (GTDB): domain Bacteria; phylum Pseudomonadota; class Alphaproteobacteria; order UBA11222; family UBA11222; genus UBA11222. The sequence continues at coordinate 3,661 of JAUSQH010000388.1, read as the reverse complement.
CGGGTCTGGCCAATGTCACAATGCGGGTGCGCGAATGGCAGGGCGATGTGATTTTCCTGCATGAAGTGGCGCCGGGAGCCGCGGATCGTTCTTATGGTATTCAGGTGGCGAAACTTGCCGGTCTGCCGGCAGGCGTGGTTGCCCGGGCGCAGGCCGTGCTGACACAACTGGAAAGCCAGGCGGCATTTGGCCGGGGCGCGCAAATGATTGACAGTTTGCCGCTGTTCAATGCCCCGCCCACGCCGCCAGAGGAAACCGCGGACACCAGGATTTTGTCGGCGTTGCGCGAGGTAAACCCCGACGCGCTGTCCCCGCGAGACGCGCTGCAACTCATTTACCAATTACGGGGTTTTTTGGAGTAAGTTAGTCCGGAATTAAAACACAAGCGGAAAAACACCCTGTATGCCCGATGATATTGTTGCCGATTCTCTGAAACCCGCGCCGGTAATTTCGATTACGCCACGCGATGTACTGGCGGCTGGCCTGCGCGAGATAGGCGCGGACGAGGGCGCAAGCGATACTGACCGCAACCGCCGGATAGTTGATCTGCTGAAGGATGCGCGGGCGCTCACCATAGAGTCTCTAACCAGCGCACTTGGCTCCGGAGCCGGAGGGCTGCAGGCAATCAAGGCGCTATCAGCCTGTCAGGACAATATTATCTCGGTTCTGTTCGATTATGCTACGCGGTGGGTCAGCCGCGCGACCAATCCTACCAGTGGAGAACGGTTGAGCGTGGTCGCGGTGGGCGGGTACGGCCGTGGCGGACTGGCGCCCCAGTCCGATATCGATCTGCTGTTCCTGCTGCCCTATAAACAGACGCCATGGGGCGAAAGCGTGGTTGAGTTCATCCTCTATGTGTTGTGGGATTTGGGACTGAAAGTCGGTCACGCCACGCGCTCGGTTGACGAATGTATCCGCCTGTCGAAAGACGATACGACCATCCGCACGGCGCTGCTAGAAAGCCGGTATGTGTGCGGTGACCAGGAGTTGTATAATGAGCTCAAGACCATTTATGCAGCCGATGTCGCCGCTGACACTTCTGCCGCCTTCGTAGACGCCAAACTTGCGGAGCGCGATCAGCGGCATTCCCGCCAGGGCGAGACACGCTATCTGGTCGAGCCCAACGTAAAGGAGAGCAAAGGCGGTCTGCGCGATCTGCATACGCTGTACTGGATCGGTAAATATATTTATGGCGTCGAGGATGCGAGCGAGTTGGTCGCCAAGGGGGTTTTGAGACAGTCCGAGTATGACAGCTTTCAGCATGCGGAGGATTTCCTGTCACTTGTGCGGTGTCATCTGCATTTGGTAACGGGGCGCCCGGTAGAGCGGTTGTCTTTCGATGTGCAGCAGAGTATCGCGGACCGGCTTGGCTATACGGATCATGACGGCCTGTCGGCCGTGGAATGGTTCATGAAGGACTATTTCCGCACCGCCAAGGAGGTGGGCGATCTGACCCGGATTTTTTGTGCGCTGCTGGAGGATATTCAGCGAAAACCCGCAGGGTTGCGCCGGTTTTTACCGCGTTTTGGACGTTCAAAAAGTAAGGAGTTCGAGTCATTCAAGGCAGAGGGCGGTCGTCTAAATGTGGCGCATGACGCTGTCTTTAGCGATGACCCGGCGAATCTGCTGCGGCTGTTTCATACTGCCCAGCAGCATGATCTCGATATTCACCCGCAGGCGCTTCGGCTTGTCACCCGGTCGCTTGATCTGATTGATGATGATCTGCGTGCGGACAAGGAGGCCAACCGGCTGTTTCTGGAAATGCTGTGTTCGAAAGATGACCCGGAAACGACGCTGCGCCGGTTGAACGAGGCGGGGGTGTTCGGTCTTTTCGTGCCTGATTTCGGACGCGTCGTCGCCATGATGCAGTTCAACATGTATCATCATTACACGGTGGATGAGCATCTTATCCGGGCTATCGGCATTCTGTCGGAAATAGAGGCGGGCTCGCAGACAGACGATCATCCGCTGGCGAGCGAAATCATGCGGCGCATCAAGAAACGCGAAGTGATTTACCTGGGGGTATTGCTGCACGATATCGCCAAGGGCCGGCCAGACGATCATTCCCATGCGGGCGCTGCTGTTGCACGGCAATTGTGTCCGCGCCTTGGCCTGTCCGATGTGGATACGGAACTGGTGGCGTGGCTTGTGGAAAATCATCTGCTGATGAGCGATGTGGCGCAAAAACGGGATATTTCTGACCCGAGGACCATTGCAAAATTTGTCGAGCAGATCAAATCCCAGGAACGGCTTCGCCTGATGCTGGTGCTCACCGTGGTGGATATTCGCGCAGTCGGTCCCGGGGTATGGAACAGCTGGAAAGGGCAGCTGTTGCGCCAGTTGAATGAAGAAGCCGAGAGCCTGCTTTCGGGTGGCCACAGCACCGCCGGGCGTGGCGAGAGGATCGCCGCCGCAAAGGCGAAACTGACCGAGCGGCTGGCGGACTTTGAACCTGCGCAACGCGAACACATTCTCGCCATGCATTACCCGCCTTACTGGCTGGCGGGGGATACGGACCTGCATGAAAAGCACGCCCGCTTCATTGCCGATGCGTGGGCACATGACGGCGCCCCGTTTTATATGAAGCGCGAAGTCGACGAGGCGCGCGGCGTCACCGAGGTGACTTTGTTCGCGCCGGATCACGCGGGCCTTTTTGCGCGGGTAGCGGGCGCTTTTTCCTCCATCGGCGCCAACATCGTGGACGCGAAAATCTTCACAACCTCCGACGGTATGGCGCTGGATATGTTCCTGGTCCAGAACACGGAAGGCGGGGCGCTGGCGGAAGAGAAAAAACTTAAACGGCTTTCAGAGATATTGCGCAAAACCCTCGAAGGCGGCCACCGCCCGCACATCGTGTTGGCGGGCAAACAAAAACTGCCGAAACGCGAACAGGCCTTTACGGTATCCAGTAATGTGATGTTCGACAATGACGCCTCCAACACAACCACCCTGATCGAAGTGACCGCGCGCGACCGCCCCGGTCTGGTGCACGATCTGACATGGGCGCTGTTTGAAAATGGCGTATCGATAAATTCGGCCCATATAACGACTTATGGCGAAGAGGCGATCGACACATTCTATGTGCGCGACGCGTTTGGCCTGAAGATCACGTCAAAGGAGAAACTCAAGCGCATCGAGAACGTGATCCTGGATGCGCTGGATGGCAAACCCGGGGAAATCAAGCCGAAGGGAAAGCTCAGAAAAACGGCTTGACGCGGTTCAATTGGAAGGGACGCAACAGCCAGGCCGGACATGGCACACAGACGGCCCCCGGAATTACGGCATCCGGCTCGCACATTAACTTTCCATGCATTTAATGCATTGATAAATATACATAAATGGCGCCGGCGGGGTGGGGTGCCGGATGCACCCTTCATGTACAGTAACTCTTGTACTTTGCAGGTATCTGTGATAGAAATTTATTCGTTTGCTGGCGGACCGGTTTCGTCCTCGTACAGCACAGGAATAAGGCCAAAAAAACATGTATTCTCATCCGCAACACAGTGCCGGACACGATGTTCAGAAGCTCCGCCAGCAGGCTGGTAAGTGGTTGAAAGAACTACGTGAATCAAACAATCTAACACAGCGGCAGTTGGCGACGGCGGTGGGCGTTGAATATTACACATTCGTTTCGCAGCTTGAATCCGGCCGCGGCCGGATT
>JAUSQH010000386.1 GCA_030652895.1 Alphaproteobacteria bacterium | reverse complement strand
GTTTGCCGTGGCACTGCTTGAATTTCTTGCCGGAACCGCAGGGACAAGGCGCGTTGCGCGAGACCTTGCCGTATGGGTTTTCGTCAGATACTTCGTTTTCACCGGTCACTGGATCGATATGTTCTTCATGCATTTCCCGCGGTGCGCTGGGTAAGGCTGGTGGCTGTTGCGCCACCTGAATATGGGCCAGATGCATGCATACATCCTGGCGCAGTTTCGTCAGCATGGTTTCAAACAGCGCAAAGGATTCCGACTGATATTCGCGCAGCGGATCGCGCTGCGCATAGCCCCGCAGGCCCACCGCCTGACGCAGATGCTCAAGATGCAGCAGATGTTCGCGCCAATGCTGGTCGATAATTTGCAGCAGGACGGATTTTTCGATTTGCCGCATCAGGTCCAGACCAATATTCGCGGCGCGCCCGGCCATGAAGCGGTCCGCATGATCGCGAATGCGCTCCCGGATTTCCTCATCGGCGATCCCTTCTTCCGCGGCCCATTCTGCGACCGGCAGGTCAAGCCCCAGATATTTCTGGCACGCTTCCGTCAGTCCCGCCACATCCCATTGTTCTGCATAGGCTTTTTCCGGAATATGCTGCGTTACCAGGTCATTGATGGTCTGCTGGCGCATACCCGTGATTTCGCCGGATAAATCCTCCGTTCGCATCATATCGATACGTTGCTCGAATATGACCTTGCGCTGATCATTCATCACATCATCGAATTTAAGAAGGTTTTTGCGGAGGTCGAAATTGCGCGCCTCGACCTTCTCCTGGGCTTTCGCCACCGCGCGGTTGATCCATGGATGAATGATCGCTTCGCCCTGTTGCAGGCCAAGCTTTTGCAGCATGCCGTCCATGCGTTCGGAACCAAAGATGCGCATCAGATCATCTTCCAGGCTCAGGAAGAATTTCGATCGGCCCGGGTCTCCCTGACGGCCGGATCTCCCCCGCAGCTGATTGTCGATGCGGCGGCTTTCATGACGTTCGGTGCCAATGACGTACAGGCCGCCCGCGGCCAGGACTTTTTCCCGGGCCGCTGCAATCTCGGCCTCAATTGCCTTGATTTTTCTTGCCCGCTCTTCTTCGTCAGTAATGCCTGCTGCTTCTTCTTCAATCCGTATACTGAGATTGCCGCCAAGCTGAATATCCGTACCGCGGCCCGCCATGTTGGTGGCGATGGTTACGCCGCCAACTTTGCCCGCCTGGGCAA
>JAUSQH010000385.1 GCA_030652895.1 Alphaproteobacteria bacterium | reverse complement strand
CCGATATAGATGATAGTTCCCCGGCGCCAATTAAACTTCACCATTGAGCAACAGATAGCCGGTCGAAGACTCGCGCTCGGGCAACCCTGTGGAGTTTTGTATATGTTCTGCCAGAATTGCGGTAAAAGTTGGTGGCATATGCTGAGTAATGACCACTGGGACGTTGATTGACTTTTTCAAACCACCGAGCAAAGCAAATAAGGCCTGCGGTCCCCCAGTCGAGCTGCCAATCGCCAGAATGTCCGGACGGCTCTTCGAGCGTGGGCGCAGTAATATTTCTTTGGAAGCGCCAATTACCTTTATTGAAGTGCGTTGAGGTCCAGCCAGCGCACCAGGAGATGGATGTCTCGGCGTTTGTGTCAGGGCCCCCTTTCCCTTCCGCATCGCCGCACCAATGGCTTTGATTTTCAGCAATAGTTCGCGCTGAAAGTCAGCGGTCGCCGTGCCGCTGCGCGCGGATTCAGGTTTTGGAAGATAATCGACAGCTCCCATCGAAAGGGCGCGCATGCTGATATCCGCATTCCGGCGCGTCAGCGTTGACGCCATCAAAACCTGGATCCCCGGTGCCTGACGGATAATTTGCGGTAACGCAGTTAAACCATCCATTTCGGGCATTTCAATATCGAGAATCACAATCTCGGCACGACACGTCTTCACATGTTGTACGGCCTGAACACCATTGTGATAAGATCCTACGATTTCGCAATCGGGGTCAGCCGTAATCCAACGGTGCAACATACCGCGAATAACAGCCGAGTCGTCCACCAACATTATTCGGAACGGACCGCCGGGATTCTCATCTGCCAATTTAGAGTTTTCAGTTCGGGATACGACTGTCACAAAATGAAGTCCTTCAAAAACACGTTCGCACTGACACTAAACGAGGCCAACCTCGACAAATTTTGTCTCGATGATCTCTCGGTCAAACGGCTTCATAATGTACTCGTTGGCGCCGGCCTGAATGGCTTCAGTGATATGCTTGATGTCGTTTTCCGTCGTACAGAAAACCACTACGGGAGTATCTCCGCCTTTTTCCTTACGCAGATGACGAAGGAAGTCTATTCCGTTCATCACCGGCATATTCCAGTCGAGAAGAATGGCGTCGGGCATCTTTGACCGGCATTGATCAAGCGCTTCTTGCCCGTCAACGGCCTCAGATATCTCGAACTGCAGATCTTCAAGAATTTGACGGGCAACCTTTCGAATGACCCGAGAGTCATCTACAACAAGACACGACTTCATACGATTTTGCTCCTTTGCGCTACGCCCCAGAGAATAGCTAAGCCGCGATAGCCCCATTAAGTAACTGAATGACCTTGTCGAGCTGAATAACAACCATCAGCTTATCCTCCAGTCGAAAAATTCCTTCGGAGACATCCCGCAATCTAGAATCCAGATTAGATGGATTGCGTTCAAATGACGTTGCGTCCAGGCTTAGGACCTCTCCTACCGCATCAACCAGAAGGCTATAAGGCTCGCCAAGATATTCAATAACAACTGCCATGACCTGAACCCCTTCATCGCGGGGTTCGAAACCCAGTCTCTGACGCAGATCAATGGCGGTTACAATGCGTCCTCGCAAATTAAGCACACCCGCCACTTCAGGCGGCGCCATCGGAACATGCGCAAGCTTGCTGGGCACGAAAACATCACGCACCTCCAGAACCGGCACGCCAAATAGCTGACCTCCAACGACCATAGAAACATAGTCAGACTTGGCCGCGATATTCACGGCGCCCGCGCTGTTGTCAGGCTGCATGCCCTTCTCAGTCATACCGCTTCTCCATATACCGATAAGGTTTCGGTCAAGCTGCGCAATAGTGCGCCGCGATCCATCTTGACGACATAGTCAGAAAATCCAACTGCACGGCCACGCTCGAAATCATCACTTGTGCCATGGGCCGAGATTGCAACGATTGGGGTGTCTCCCCAGCGCTCGTCAGCTTTTATCATGGAAGCAAACTCAAACCCGCTGATACCCGGCATTTCAATATCGCTTACGATTGCGTCAAATGTTATGCCTTCGTCCCGCAGCGCCAACGCCTGTTCGGCGTTTTCTACCGCCGTTACTTTGTAGCCGGCTGTTCCGAGTACGGGAGCGAGCATGTTCCGGAAGAACGGGCTGTCATCAATAAGAAGAATGCGGCGTGCGGCTTTAACTCTTGTTTTGCGGCTTTCCTCAAACCAGTCCGGGAAAGCAACCACAAGATAGTGGCTCACGTCTATCACTTCCGTTGCGGCGCCGCCAATAACCGCCGTCCCGACCATTCCGGTCGTTTCCGTCGTAAGCTCGATCTTCAATACGTCTTCGACAATGTCTACTATCTCGTCGACGGCAAGCCCCATGGTTCGCGTCTCATCCGCGAATACCAGCATCTGCTGACGTCCCTCGGTCCGCAGAGGACAGTTTTCCGATATCCGAACCAGCGGCATGAGCTGACCACGGTACTGAATCACGTCCCGCCCGTTGGAGCGTTCCACAGAGGCGCAATCAAGTTCTTCAAGCCGCGCGACAAGTGATAACGGAACGGCCTTTGGGGTACCATCGCCAGCACGGAAAATCAGCATCGACATCTTCTTGTCCTGTTCATCCGGCGATACCGCCTCGGCCTTGACTTCTTCTTCCTCGACGCTGTTATTATTGTACATGTTGGCAATACCATTTGGGTCAAGGATCATGATTACGCTGCCATCACCCAAAATGGTGTTGCCGGAAAATACCGATATATGGCGCAATATTGGCGCAACCGGCTTAACAACAATTTCCTCTGTGTCGAACACACGCTCGACAACGATACCAAAACGGAAGCCGCCAACTTGTGTCACTACGACAAAATCATCCTTAGGACGATGACCCGAAGTTTCGGCATTTTGAAGCGCATCTACATCGGAAATCGCAGGCCCCTTGCGTTTCATACGCAGCACGTCACTAAGATATACGAGTGGCAGAAGCTGCTCGCGCAGGCGCAGTACCGGCGACGACCTCAACATCTCAATTTTATGTTCAGAATTTTCTGAGGCCCGGACGAGTTCTATGACGCTGATCTGCGGGATCGCAAACCGTTCGCCATAAGATTCCACAATGAGACCAGACACAATGGCCAGTGTCAGCGGGATTTTTACAGTAAATACGGAGCCCTTTCCTGTGGTTGAGCGAACATCGACAGTGCCGCCAATTTTTTCGATATTGGTGCGAACCACATCCATGCCAACGCCACGCCCGGACACGCTTGTGACTTGTTCGGCTGTTGAAAATCCGGCCTTGAAGATGAAATTGCCGATTTGCAGATCACTCATTTCTTCCAGTTCAGCTTCTGTCGCCAAACCGGATGAGATCGCTTTTTGTTTAATGCGTTCGATATTCAGTCCGGCGCCATCGTCGGAAATCTGAATTATGACATGACCGCCCTGATGATACGCGTTGAGTTTGATGGTGCCAAGTTCGCTTTTTCCAGCCGCCGCACGCTTTTTGGGCTGTTCCAGGCCATGATCGGCAGAGTTGCGAATCATGTGGGTAAGCGGGTCTTTAATCAACTCCAGAACCTGACGGTCAAGTTCCGTTTCCGCGCCGACCATTTGCAATTCAATTTTTTTGCCGAGTTCGTGGCTAAGGTCACGCACAATTCGCGGTAATTTCTGCCATGCATTCCCAATTGGCTGCATCCGGGTTTTCATGACACCTTCTTGCAGCTCGGTAGTCACCAGGTTGAGGCGTTCCAAAGGCGCCTTGAATTTACTTTCTTCCTGATCGCGAACAATTTGCATGAGCTGATTACGCGTAAGCACCAGTTCGCTTACCATCGTCATCAGGTCTTCCAGCAGATCGACCGTCACGCGGACAGACTGATTGGCGATTGATGTGTCGGAGTTTTTTACGGCCGCGTCTATTTTTGCGGGCTTCGCTTTTTTGGGGTCTGGCTGGGACGCCGGCTCTTCCTTTTCCATACGATCGGCATGCTGCGCATCGGCAGCAGCCGTCTCCGCAGTTCCGGGGGCGGGAGCCGCTGGCACGTGGTCATCATCAGGGCCCGGCGCCGCGTTAAATGCCGCCTCCAGGTCTTCAAGAGATACTTCACCGGGCAACAGATCCCTGTTCAGCACAGGCTCCACCTTGCGCTCTCCGTCTGCAAACGTGTTAGACGTTCCAACCGGGGAAGAAGATGCCTTTTTTTCGTTGGACGGGTTTTCCGCCACGGCTTTTACAGGGCTTTCTGCGGCGATGGCTTTGCCAGCCGCCACTTCGTTCAGGCGGTCGATCAGCTCTTTGTCATTGCCTTCGGGTTCGCATTCATTGGCTTCCAATTCCGCCAAAATGGTTTTGATCGCATCAATGGATTTCAGGATCAAGCTTACCGCTTCGGTTGAGACTTTTAGTTCGCCGTCGCGAAATTTCCCTAAAACATTTTCCGACGCATGCGCAACCGATTCCAGCCGGGGAAGCCCCAGAAACCCGCACGTGCCCTTGACCGTGTGAACGAGGCGAAAAATATTGTCCAGCACAGCTTTATCGGTTGGATTTTTTTCAAAGCGGACCAGTTCGGCGTCAACAACGTCAAGGCTTTCGCTTGTTTCAGTCAGAAATTCGTTAAGTAAGTCGTCCATGTCGGTACCCCGGTTTAACCCAAAGTCTGGAATTTGGGTGGAAGGCGGTGAGCGCCTGTTCCTATATCGATACCGGATTGAGATTAAGAAGCCGTAAAGTCGGAAATTATTGGCGTTACAGCGTAATGGTGGAGTGCAGGATCAGCCGCTCTGGTGTGACTGTCACTTGCACTTTTCCACCATTAAGGCGCGCGATCAGGCCCGTGTAATAGGCCTGAGCCGCACGGGGAGCCAGACTTGCAACCGCGATATCCCCGTTCAGAATTCCGGCCATCTCGTCAATCGGGCGCACCATTGGTCCCTCGACGGTGATTTCAATCGTGGCGCCGCCTTCTTCATGCGTCAGAGCGGCCACCAAAGCACCCCCACGTGGCATCGCTTCAGCCGCAAGAAAGGCTGCGTTTACCAGCAACTTGGCTTGCATCCGATCGACCGCTCCAAGTAAACAGCGCCACTCCAGGGAAATTTTATGATCTTCCAGAACTGCAGCCGTTACCTTTTTTGCCTCTCCCAAATCAACCAACCCGCCTGGGCCACCGGATGAGCCATAGGCCAGACGCGCGAACTGCAGCCTATGCGCCGTCCTGGCAGCGCTTTGCGTAATCAGACGCATCGCCATATCACGCATTTCAGCGTCCGTCTCATCGGCGAGAACCTCCAGTCCATTGTTCACGGCGCCCACCGGGCTGACCAAATCATGGCACAAGCGCGAGCACAAAAGCGATACCAGCTCAAACCCTTCCATATCCATTATCAGCTCCAATAACTCAGTGTTTTGTTCCCTTATGTCCCGATTCCAGTGTTTGTGAGTGGATGCAAATGCGTAGATCCAAACTTTGGATTAAATCGACACTGACGAGTTTATGCTTCTAGTCTTCTAGTCTTGTAGTCTTGTTCAGAATTTAAAGTCCCCGAAACGAATCTCCCGCTAAAGATAGCAGGAACGTCATACCAGCCCCACAGGCAATGATTACTTTAATGCTGGCCCACATATGGTAAATGGAGGGTTAAGATATATCCGCCAACTAGTTGAGCTCCTCGCTTCGAAAGGGATGAACGTGAATCCAACGCCCGCCGACCGGCAAACCCTGACCTTGGCCATCCGTGATATTGCGGTAAAAGCGGGGACTATTATTATGAAATATTACGAGGGCGATAAGGATATTCGTAAAAAAAGCGATTCCTCTCCCGTCACTATTGCTGATGAAGCCGCCGAGCATTTCATTATTGCCGAACTCACTGCGCTCACACCTGATATTCCGGTCATCGCTGAAGAGTTGGCGGCGGCGGGAAATTTGCCGGCGGTCAAAACCCGGTTCTGGATGGTTGACCCACTGGATGGCACTAAGGAGTTCATTGACAAGAATGGCGAGTTTACGGTCAATATCGCATTGATCGACGACGGCATTCCAATCATTGGGGTGGTCTACGCACCCGCGATCCAGCGTATGTTTTATTCCGCAGGCCCCGGGGCGACTTTTGAGCAGAAAATTGATCCCCATCAGGGGCCCAAGCGCAAGCCAGACAGTGCGCCGAAAGAAATAAGGGCACGTGTCCCCGCCGATGATGGTTTTATCGTAATCGCCAGCCGCTCGCACCGCGACAAAAAGACCGATGAATTTTTAGCGGCCTATCACGTCAAGGACATCATCGCGGCCGGATCGTCTCTTAAATTTTGCGTTCTCGCGGCGGGTGAAGCCGATCTTTATCCACGGCATGGCCCCACGATGGAATGGGACACCGCCGCTGGACAGGCTGTCCTGATGGGCGCGGGCGGGCGCGTCACCAATATGGATGGCACCCCTTTTACCTACGGCAAACCAGAATTTCGCAACCCGCATTTTATCGCCTGGGGCGCGCCGAAAGATTAACTTTCCTCGGCGGGCCAGACTTCACCCAGCACACGAAACGCACTAGCGGCGCAGGGCCAACCCGCATAGTGCGCCACGTGGGATATCATCGCTTCGAGCTGTTCACGTTTGACACCAAGATTCTTTGCGCCAGGAAAATGAATGCGTTGTTCGGCTTCACGGTTCAACGCAACAAGAACAGTGCAAGTAATCAGCGAACGAAGCTCCAGCGGGAGCTCCTCCCCCTGCCAAACGTCGCCAAACAGATGCTCCATCGTGTAGCGGGAGAACGCGGCGGGTACGGATGATCTGCTGGAAGAAGGATTTCGCGGCTGGCCTTCGGTCAGCTTCTTAAAAAATGCGATACCTTTTTTGCGCTTTTCCTCGTCGGACATAGTTTGTTTTACCTCCTGGTTAAATCAATTTCACGAAACGGTATTTTTCGGCACGTCCTTGAACGGCCGGTCCATGCCTGTTACCGGCTCCTTGGGCATTCCCAGCACACGCTCGGAAATAATGTTGCGTTGGATTTCATCGGTGCCGCCGGCAATGGACGCCGCAGGCGTCGAAACAAGAATTTCTGCGATCACACCATTCATCGGACTATCGTCGCCGGTCAGCATTGCGTCTGCGTCATTGATCAAGGTGTGCACGTTCGCTGATGCGCGCGCCACATGGCTGCCTACCAGTTTGCCAAGTGAACCTTCCGGCCCCTGCGGGCGCCCCATTTGCTGCGCGGCGCGCGCGCGGCGCGCGGTCCACTGCGCCGCATTATACATGGTCAGCAACTTGGCCATTTCCTGGCGTATAACCGGATCATTATTCTTGCCTGCCGCCTTGGCCCGTTCAATCACCAGATCAGCGCGGCCGGCGCGTTGCGGATACCATTTATATGGCTCCATAGTTTTAGCGATTTCCGCCCGCTCCTGGTCATACGCGCTGCCCGCGCGTTTTGACCCCTTACCCGGCCCCGCAGCAATGCCGTCTGCCGCGCCGCGCCGTTCATGCATTAATGTCGTCGTGGCGACCTTCCAGCCATCGCCCAGTTTCGCGACCAAAAGTTCCGGCGCGACCACGGCGTCAGTGAAGAAAACCTGATTGAACGAGGCATGCCCATTCATCTGACGCAAAGGCTGCACTGTGACGCCGGGCTGCTCTATCTCAATAATGAAATAGGACAATCCCTGATGCTTCGGCACGTTCCAGTCGGTACGCGCCAGCAACAGACCATATTGGGCGTGATGGGCGCTGGTAGTCCACACTTTCTGGCCGTTAACAATATATTTTCCGTCCTTTAGATCGGCCCGCGTCACGGCCCCGGCGAGATCCGAACCGCTGCCTGGCTCGCTGAACAGCTGACACCAATTGTCTTCACCAGTCAGAATACGGCGCAGAAATTTTTCCTTTAGGAAGTCTGATCCGTGCTCGAACAGTGTTGCGGCAGCCAGCATTCTGACCCCGCTGCGCGCCACGCCGAGGGCCCCGATTTTGCGGAATTCGCTTTCAACCGCAGCCCCCAGAACGGCGGAAAGTCCCTTGCCATACCATTCCTTCGGCCATGTCGGCATACCCCATCCGCTATCCGCCAATATGTTGCGCCATTGCACAAGATCAAGCTCGGGATTCCAGTTGGCTTCCAGCCAGGCGCTGACTTCAGCTCGGACGGATGCATCATTTGCTTCACTCATTATATTTCCCTCCGTACTCATACGTTCCAGCGCTGCATCAGCAGTTCACGGTGATATGTCGGACTGCCCAGAAAAACTTCGGAGCTTTTTGCGCGTTTGAACCACAAGTGGGTATCGTTGTCCCAGGTGAAACCAATGCCGCCATGCAGCTGAATGGTTTCCCGGGCCGTCTGCATGAAGGCGTCCGCCGCACACGCCTTGGCCAGAGACGCGATCGCCGGTAAATCCGCCGCATCTTCGGCCGCAGCCTCGGCCGCATAATAGGCCGCAGACTTCGCCAGTTCGACCTCTACCAGCATGTCTGCGCATTTATGCTTTATCGCCTGGAAGCTCGCGATAGGGCGGCCAAACTGCATGCGCATCTTCACATAATCCAGCGCGGACTGGCGCAATTGATCGGCGCCGCCGACCATTTCATTCGCCAGACAAACGGCGGCCTGATCCAGCGTCCTGGCAAACGGCGCCGCGGCGCCGCCCGCATCACCAAGCAGTTCGGCCTGCACCCCGTTAAACGTCAGCATCGCCAGTTTACGGGTGGCGTCAACGGACTTGAGCAAGCGCCGCTCCAGCCCTTTGGCGTCGCCGCGCATCGTGAAAAATGACAGGCCCTCATCCCCGCTGGTGCCAGGTTTACGCGCCAGCACCACAATCAGGTCCGCTGTATGCCCATCCAGCACGAAGCTTTTCACGCCGTCCAACTTATAACCGCCACCCGAAGGGGCCGCGGTTACCGCCACGCCGGAGCTGTCCCATCTGCCATTTACTTCGGAGAAGGCCAGCGCCGCTACCGTCTCTCCAGCAGCGATAGCTGGCAGCAGCGCCTGTTTCTGGTCTTCCGTTCCGGCATTCAATATGGCATTGGCGGCCAACACCACGGATGAAAAATACGGTCCACAAAGTAAAGCGCGGCCCATCTCCTCCAGCACAATAGCAAGCTCGACAAAACCGAAGCCCTGCCCGCCATAGGCTTCGGGTATGTGTACCCCGCTCAGGCCCAGATCGCTGTTCAGCCGCCGCCAGCTGTCGCGCTCCCAGCCTTCATCCGTCGCCATCAGGCGGCGGATTTCTGTCGTGGGTGATCTTTCCGTCAGAAACCGCCGCAACATTGTGCGGAATTGTTCCTGTTCATTGGTAAAGCTGAATTTCATACTGCTGTCCCGTCCCTGCCGAATTTCCGGCTTATTATCCCAGTTGGCTGAAAGTGCTCCGCGCCGGATTATCTGGATTGTTCTACTGTAATATGCGTGAGAATATGCGCAACATCCAATTGTTACTATGCGCACTGTCAACAAAGGAAAGCAAAATGAGCGGGACCGTCGATCTGTCGCACGGGGCAACATTCGAGCATGGCTTCCCCCACGAATTTTTTAAAAAATTGCGCGATGAGCGACCTATCTACTGGCACGAACCGACTGAATATTCTCCCGGCGGGGAAGGGTTCTGGGTCGTCAGCCGTTATGACGATTGCGTCAAGGTGATGCGCGACCCCGCAACCTTTTCGTCCGACAAGGTTCCACCGCGCAAGGGCGGCGGCACGTCCCTGTTTGACGAACCCTATGCGGGGCTGGCCATGAACACGGCGGACGACCCGCAGCATAAACGGCTGCGCGGGCTGGTCAGTCAGGGATTTACGCCCCGCGCCATCGCCGACATGGGCGTGGATTTACGCCGGCGGGCAAAACAGATTCTCGATAAAATCCCCAACCCGGATAAGTGTGAATTCATGAGCGAGGTCGCCCGTGAATTACCATTGCAGGCGATCTGCACTATCCTCGGCGTTCCGGAAGAAGACCGTGTACAACTCTCGGACTGGATCGATCACGGGTTGATGGTGCAAAGCGAAGGCGTTATCAGCCGGGAATATCTGCTGCTGATCCAGGACTACGGCAAGAAGTTGATCGAGCACAAACGCGAAAAGCCCGCCAATGATATCCTTTCCGCAATCATTCATGCACGCACGGATGACCCCCAGGAAAAGCCCCTCACCCCGCTTGAACTGGTCAACTTTTTCCTGCTGCTGTTTCCCGCCGGCGCGGAAACCACGCGCAGCGCCATTGGCGGCGCACTATTGGCGTTGACAGAAAATCCTGACCAGATGGCGAAATTACGCGCCCATCCTGAACTGATGCCGACCGCGGTGGAAGAAATTGTCCGTTGGACCACGCCATCCATTTACAAACGCCGCACCGCCACTTGCGATACCGAAATTGCCGGGGGAAAAATCAAAGCAGGTGAAAAACTCAGCTATTGGGAAATGTCCGCCAACCGGGATGAGCGCATGTTCAAGGACCCGTTCAAGTTTGACATCACCCGCGATCCCAACCCCCATGTGGGGTTTGGCACCGGCATTCACATCTGCCTGGGCATCGCGCTGGCGCGCATGGAAATAAAAATCATGTTCGAGGAAATACTGGCCCGCTTCAGTACCTTCGAACTTCTCGCCCCGCCATTATGGATGCCCAATAACCGCCTGCACGGGGTACGGGAATTGAAGCTGCGGATTGCATGAACGCAGAAACATCACACGTACAAAAGGCCTGGCTTGGCTGGGCCGCTATCATGGGCGCGGTTAGCATTTACGCCGGGAATTTCGTCGTGTCCCGTTACGGCATAAAGGCGGAAATTGGCGTCAATGATCTGGTGGCCCTGCGCTTTGGCGTGGCCGGTATCATTATGCTGCCGTTATTGATGCGCTATGGTGTGCGCGGATTTGCTGGTATCGGCCTTAAACGCGGATTGATATTAACCGTATTTGCGGGCCCGCCTTTTGCGCTTTTGATGATATGGGGGTTGTCCTTTGCGCCGGTGGCGCATGGCGCAGCCATTGTTTCGGCGATGATTCCAATTTCGTCAGCGATCGGATCAAGAATTGTGAGCGGCCAGAAAATTCCTACGGGCAGGATTTTACTGTTCGGCTCCATATTTGCCGGGCTGGCGATGGTCAGCGGCTTTTCGGCAAGCACGAGCCCGGAAATATTGTTCGGTGATTTACTGTTTGCCATCTGCGGATCGATGTGGGGAACCTATGCAGTGATACTGCGCCAATGGCAACTTGAACCGATGCCGGTTACCGTCGTGATATCGATGTTGTCGCTGCTTTATCTGCCAGTTTACTTTCTGCTGCTGTCGCCCGATTTTAGCGCGGCTTCTTTCGGCCAGATCGCCTTTCTAGGGCTTTATCAGGGCGTACTTGCCTCCATCGTTTCGCTTCTGCTGTTTTCCTATGCGGTCAAAACCCTCGGCCCGCAACGTGCGACGCTTGGGAACGCCACCGTACCCATTTTCGCCGCACTGCTGGCGGTACCAGCATTGGGTGAACTACCCTCACTTATCCAGTGGCTGGGCATTGGACTTGTCGTCAGCAGCGTAATCCTGGCCGCCCGGATACACGACGTTGCCCCCATCACGGAAACAAAGCTTCCTGCATAAGGCCAGCAGTCTCTTCAAAGCCCAACATCAGGTTCATATTTTGCACCATCTGGCCTGACGCGCCCTTCACCAGATTATCAATCACGCTGACAATTATTGCGCGGCCCGGCCTGCGGTCCGCAACTACGCCAATCAGCGCATGGTTCGTGCCGCGCACATGCCGTGTCGCGGGAACCTCTCCCATTGGCAGTATACGGACAAATTGTTCGCCTTCGCCATATCGGCCGGAAAGCGTAGCGTGAATGTCCTCCGCCGATTTTCCCGGAACAAGTTCGACATAAATCGTCGACAACATACCCCGGTTCATCGGAATAAGATGGGGCGTAAAGCTGGCGATAACAGGCGCGCCAGCCGCACGGCCTAGCTCCTGGTCAATCTCGGCCACGTGGCGGTGATTGGCGACGCCATAAGCGTGGATGGCCTCGCTGACTTCGGAAAACAGGCTGCCTTCCTTCAACGCGCGGCCCGCACCGCTGACCCCGGACTTGGAATCAATGACGATATTGCCGGTGGATATAACTTTTTGCTCCACTAACGGCACAAGCGGCAGCAATGCACTGGTCGGATAGCAGCCGGGGCACGCGACAAGCCGGGCTGCCGCAATTTCGTCGCGGTAAAGTTCCGTCAGGCCGAACACGGCCTCATCCTGCAGATCGACGGCGCGGTGGGGATGGCCATACCACTTCTCGTAGGCGGCAAGATCACGCAGGCGAAAATCCGCGGACAGATCAACTACCTTCTTGTTGCGTGGAATAGACGCAATGACTTCCTGTGTCGTGCCATGCGGCAGACAGCAGAATATCAGATCATGCTGATCCCAATTCAGATCATCTATCGTAACCAGACCGGGAAGATCGAGCCCCGCCAGATGCGGAAATACATCCCCATATTTTTCGCCCGCCTTACGGTCGGCCGTCAGCGCACCGATCCGTACCCCCGGATGGCGCGACAGCAAACGGACAAGTTCCGCCCCCGTATACCCGCTGGCCCCCAGAATGGCGACATTGGCAAGGTTTTTCATGATGACTTCCTCCACTCAGAAAATGCGCAAAGAAAAAGGGGACGCCCACCGGACATCCCCTTTCCAGACAGAAAGTTTGCGCGCCGGTCAGCGCTTGGAGAACTGGAAGCTGCGTCGGGCCTTGGCATGGCCGTATTTCTTGCGCTCAACAACGCGGCTGTCACGGGTGAGGAAGCCGCTGGCCTTCAACACCGGACGCAAATCCGGTTCGTAATAGGTCAGCGCCTTGGAAATACCATGGCGCACCGCACCCGCCTGGCCCGATAGTCCGCCGCCCTTAACCGTGCATACCACGTCAAACTGACCCGTGCGCCGCGAAACCTCAAAGGGCTGGCGCAAAATCATCTGCAGCACCGGCCGCGCAAAATACACCGGCAAATCACGGCCATTAATCGTGAAACGTCCACCGCCTGGCTTGATCCACACACGTGCAATCGCATTCTTGCGCTTGCCGGTCGCATAGGAACGGCCCAGGCTGTCAATCTTTGGTTCAACGCTCACCGCATCACCCGTGACGGTGACACCTGAATCACGTTGTACGGCCTCCTCCTCGGTCCGGCGTTGCCGGTCAACCAGGGCGTCTTTCAGATCGCCAAGTCCTGTTTTATCTTGCGCCATACTCAGCCGATCCTCGTATTTTTGCGATTCAACGATTTGAAATCCACATTGACGGGCGATTGCGCCGCATGCGGATGATCCGTGCCCGCATAAATTCGCATATTGCTCAGTTGCTGACGGCCAAGCGGCCCATGCGGCAGCATGCGCTGCACCGCCTTGGACAGTACGCGTTCAGGATGCGGACCCTTCAGGGTTGCCCCCGTCTTGCGTTCCTTGATGCCGCCAGGATGGCCCGTGTGCCAGTAAAAGGTCTTGTCCGCCAGCTTATTGCCGGTCAGACGCACCTTTTGCGCGTTAATGACGATAATATTGTCGCCACAATCCATGTGCGGGGTATAGGTGGTCTTATGCTTGCCGCGCAGACGCACCGCGATAAAGCTCGCCAACCGGCCAAGCACCGCGCCCTCGGCATCAATTACCAGCCATTTTTTTTCGATTTCCGACGCTTTCGCCGAATAGGTTCTCATACGCTCTCTCCAAATCCTTTGCCCCCGCCGATGAGGGCCGGAATGGCGCGCAGTATGCCTGGATTTTTTCACAAGTCAACATCCGATAATTATAAAATAGTCATATTTTTCAATAAGTTATAACTGTGGTATTATATTACCTAGCATGAAACGGCCGTCAGATATCTTGTTCCCGCATCGCCTGCCCAAATATTAAGCAGATGATAACAATGCAATTTTAACTATCTGTCCTTATTCTGGGTTGTGGATGTGTTCGCCAGAGTCGGCCCTAACCATCGTACCACAACCTTTTCATGATATTTGGGGGACAAGATGTCGTCATATAGCGTCTCAAAACTGTGGAACAATATTTCCATCGTCAAAAAAGTTTCGGCGGTTGTGTGTATGGCCGTCTTAGTCGCTGTAATCTGCGCTGTCACAGTCGGCCAGACAATCGCCGGTAAAGAACTGGAAACAGCGGCCGAAAACAAACTGGCGGCATTAACCAGCGCGAGGGCGCAAGCCTTATCAGATTACCTTGATAGCATTCGCCAGGATATGGAGTTTCAGGCAGCCAACCCGATGGTGGCGCAGGCTCTGAGCGAATATACCGCCGCTTATCACAGTCTGGGCGAAACCCCCGCAGAGACACTGCAAAAGCTGTATATTCATGACAATCCCAATCCCCTGGGGCAAAAGGAAAACCTGGATTTCGCGTCGGACGGCTCCACTTACAGCGCGTTGCATGCGAGATATCACCCATGGTTCCGCACCTTTTTACGCCAACGCGGATATTACGATATTTTTCTGTTCGATACTGACGGAAACCTAGTCTACACGGTATTCAAGGAGCTTGATTACGCCACCAATCTGAATACGGGCGAATGGAAAAAAACTGATCTGGGAAATGTATTCCGCAGCGCGCTAGCAAGCGATGGCAAGATTGAAGACAGCATTACCTTTGCCGACTTCAAACCCTATGCGCCAAGCTATGACGCGCCCGCCAGCTTTATCTCTGCCCCCGTGCGTGACGCGAACGGCAAAAAAATTGGCGCCATCGCCTTTCAAATGCCCATCGCCAATATCAACAGGATCATGCAAAATACCGCGGGCATGGGCGAGACCGGCGAAAGCTTCATCGTCGGCGAAGACTTCCTCATGCGGAGTGATTCCCGCTTCGACGCGGAAAGCACCATCCTGAAACGTAAAATTGAAACCGCGCCCGTCAAGTCGGCGATGGCAGGTGAAACTGGCGCCATGCGCAGCTGGGATTATCAGGGCGTCGAAGTGCTGGCGGCTTACGAGTTCGTTGATTTTTTTGGCGCCCGGTTTGCCATCGTCGCCAAAATTACCTCTGATGAAGTATTCGCCTCTGTCGGCGCCATGCGCAACACCATGCTGATGTATAGCGCCATCGTTCTACTTGTTGTTGGTTTATTGGGCCGCTGGATGGCGATGCGTATCGCGGTACCTATTGCGCGTATGTCCGCTGGTATGCAGCGCCTTGCGGAAGGACACAGCAACATCGAACTGGAAGACCAGGACCGTCTTGACGAAATAGGGGCAATGGCCAATGCAATGGCCGTGTTCAAGGAAAACGCCGCCAAGGCGGCAAGCCTCGAACAGGTTGAAGCCATGGCCGCCGAACAGTCCCGCCAGGCCGAGCGCGGGAAGCGCATCGAGCAGCTCACCGCAGGCTTCAGGGAAACGGTGCGCGGCGTTCTTGACCAGGTCAGCAACGCTGTAACCCAGATGCATCAGGTCGCCGAGAGCATGTTCACCTCGACAGCCGTCACCCAGGATAAGGCGGCGGCAGCGGCGCATGCCGCCGAAGAGGCCTCAAGCAATGTCGGCTCGGTCGCCACAGCGGCCGAAGAACTGTCCACCTCGATTTCGGAAATAGCCCGGCATATTGCAGTCTCATCGCAAACATCGAATAAAGCGCTCGAACAGGCCGGGCAAACGTCGGCCACAGTAGGCGCGTTGGCCAACATGGCGGAGAAAATTGGCGACGTCGTCAGCCTGATCCGCAATGTGGCGGAACAGACCAATCTGCTGGCGCTCAACGCCACAATTGAGGCGGCGCGGGCTGGCGATGCTGGCAAGGGCTTTGCGGTTGTTGCGTCGGAGGTGAAAAACCTGGCCAATCAAACTGCGAAGGCAACAGAGGAAATCGCTAGCCAGATCACCGCCATGCAGACCGAAACCACACGCACCAACAAATCCATTCAGGACATCACCGGCATTATCAACGCCATTAACGACGCGGTGACGACCGTGGCGGCTGCGGTGGAGGAACAGGATGCCGCAACCCGCGAAATTTCCTCCAACGCGCAAAGCGTATCGCAGGGTACGCGGGACGCCTCGTCAAACATCTCAATGGTAACCACCGCGGCGTCCGAAACCTCGGCCGCCGCCACCCAGACCATCAGTTCGGTTAAATCTCTTTCCGAACACTCGGCGCAACTGCGCGGCAGCATCGAGAAGTTCCTCGACGAGCTTGCCGCCGCCTAAAGAACAAGTGGCGCACGGCTATTTTCCGCCGCGCGCCGCGGCAAATGCCGGCCGGCCCAGGCAGCGGCCGAGCCAGGCCCCGGCATTGGGGTACGGCGTCATGTCGAATTTCGCCATCTGCAACCAGGCCAGCACCGCCGCGACATTCAGATCGGCGATAGAGAAGCTGGAGCCCAGCAGATAGTCCTTGCCCCCCAGCGCGCCGTCCAGCACCTTTAGCGCCGCTCCCAGTTTTGTGGTGGCCGCCGCCACTTCGGAATCCGGGGTGGCCGGGTTCATCCGTTTCATCAGCAATGTCAGCGCCGGACCCTCCGCTTCGGTCACCGCCCAGAAGCTCCATTGCAACACCCGCCCCTCGTCGGCGATATTCTTGGGCTGTAAATCGCCACCATATTTCTTTGACAGATACAGATTGATGGCCAGCGATTCACACAGCACCACGCCATCATCGTCGATCGCGGGAATATGTCCGTTCGGATTGATTTTAAGAAACTCCGGCTCACGCGAACCGCCGGTGTTGGTGATGGGCACATTTTTATAATCAATGCCCAATTCCTTCGCCAGCCACATGACGCGCAGCGCACGCGACTGCGGGATACCGTAAATTGTAAGCGCCATCGTTTCTCTCCCTGTGTTATGGACAATCCCTTATGGGACGCCGTATCATTCCAACCAGTTGATCAGAAAACCCCTTAGTGCGCAACGCAAAGGCCGCCCATGGAAACCGAAAATTATAGCGATGAGGATATCGCTCGCATTCTGAAAGCAACAAAGACCATTGCGGTCGTAGGGGGAAGTCCCGAACGCAACCGGCCCAGCTATAGCGTCATGCAGTTTCTGCAAAAGCGGGGCTTTCGCATTGTTCCGGTAAATCCGCGCGCCACAGGCGAAACCATTTTGGGTGAAAAGGTCTACGCCAGCCTGGCGGACATTCCGTTCCCCGTCGACATGGTGGATATTTTCCGCACGTCCGACGCGGCCGGGCAAATTAGTGACGAGGCCGTTGCGATAAACGCCAAATTTGTCTGGATGCAACTTGGGGTCCGTAATCCCGCCGCGGCCGCGCGCGCGCGCGCCGCCGGGCTTAAGGTCATCATGGATCGTTGCAGCAAGATTGAATATGGACGGCTTTCCGGTCAGATCGGGTTCATGGGCGTAGACACCGGCATTATCAATAATTCACGCCGCCGCCGCGTATAGGAGAAAACGACGATGACTAAATATGGCTTTGATACGTTATCCATTCATGCGGGCGCCGCACCGGACCCGACCACGGGCGCACGCGTCACGCCGATTTATCAGACCGCGTCCTATGTGTTTGACAATGTCGACCATGCGGCGGCGCTGTTTAACCTGCAGGAATTCGGCAACATTTATTCGCGCATTACCAATCCGACCAACGCGGTATTGGAGGCGCGCATCGCAGCCCTTGAAGGCGGCACCGCCGCACTGGCCGTCGCGTCCGGCCATGCGGCGCAGTTCGTTGTGTTTCACACCCTGATGGAAAACGGGGACGAGTTTGTCGCAGGCAACAAGCTTTACGGTGGTTCGATGAACCAGTTTTCCCACGCCTTCGCGAAAATGGGCTGGCACGTCAAATGGGCCGAAGCCACCGACCCGGAAAGCTTCCGCAGCGCAATCACCCCCAAGACCAAGGCGATTTTTATTGAAAGCCTGGCAAATCCCGGTGGCATCATCACAGACATGTCGGCCATTGCCAAAATCGCCAACGATGCGGATATCCCGCTAATTGTCGATAATACGATGGCGACGCCCTATCTGTGCCGTCCGTTAGAGCATGGCGCGGATATTGTCGTGCATTCTGCCACCAAATTCCTGGGTGGCCACGGCAACTCTTTGGGGGGCCTGATTGTCGACGGCGGTAAATTCAACTGGTCGAACGGAAAATACCCGTCGCTATCAGAACCTTCCCCCAGCTATCACGGCATGAAACTGCATGAAACTTTTGGCAATCTGGGCTTTGCCATTGCCTGCCGCGTGCTGGGCCTGCGCGACCTCGGCCCGGCGCTGGCGCCGATGAACGCTTTTCTCATTCTGACCGGAATCGAAACGCTGGCCCTGCGTATGCAACGCCATTGCGAAAACGCGCTTGCCGTCGCCAAACATCTGCAGGCTCACACACAGGTCGAATGGGTTTCATACGCCGGACTTTCTGACAGCCCATTTAACAAACTCGCTGGACGCTATATGCCAAAGGGCGCGGGCGCCGTTTTCACATTCGGTCTCAAAGGCGGATACGACGCGGGTATAAAACTGGTCAGCGAAGTACAGCTGTTCAGCCATCTCGCCAATATTGGCGACACCCGCAGCCTGATCATCCACCC
>JAUSQH010000190.1 GCA_030652895.1 Alphaproteobacteria bacterium | reverse complement strand
GGCGTAGAGGGCGACCGCGGGCTCAAGCTGTTGTTGTCGCAGCGCGGCTTCGAAGTCCAGCAGGTCGCAGCGGCAGCCGCCGAGCACGACGAAGACGTCGTTGCCGCCGACCAGGTCGGCCAGTCCGGCTTCGCGCAGCCGGTGCAGCTCGCGGCGCAGGTTGCGCCGCGCCGACGCTTCGTCGTTGTCGCTCCACAGCAAGCCGGCCAGGCGGCTGCGGGTGGCGCTGCCCTCGACCGCCAAATAGGCCAGCAGGGCCCAGGCCTTGCGCACCGACAGCGCCACCGGCGCGCCGTCGCGCAGCAACTGCGGCGCGCCCAGCAAGCGCAGCTGCAGCCGCGGTGCCGTGGACAACGAAGGCGCCAGGCCGGTGTCGGACATCGGCGCATTCTAGGAGGCTGTCAGCGCCGATTCAGGTGTCGGTGCCGCTTTCGCCCAGCGCTGCCAGCAGCGCCTGCAGTGCGGCCTCGCGGGCCAGCTGCACGGCCTGGCCCAGCGCCACACCGCTGGCGCCTGCTGCCTGCGCGCCGGCCACCACCGCCTGGGCGTCGACGGCCAGCGCGCATTGCAGAACCTGCTGCAGCCGCGCACGCTGCGGGTAAGGCGTTTGTTCGCGCCCGCCGCGGCCGCGGGCGTCGCATTCGCAGGCCTGCAGCAATTGTTCAAAACGCGCCGGGCGGCGCAGCGCATCGCAGCGCTGCAGCAGGCGCAGCAGTGCTGCAGCGCCGAGGCTGGCGCTGCGGTGCACGTTGCCGTGTTCACGCGCCATCACCGCGCCCAGTTCGCGGCAGTCGCTGGGCACGCGCAGGCGTTCGGACAGCTTGGCGGCCAGGCGTTCGCTGCGGCCTTCGTGGCCGAGGTGGCGCGGCCACTGGTCACGCGGCGTGCTGCCCTTGCCCAGGTCGTGCACCAGGCAGGCATAACGCACCGGCAGTGGCGCATCGAAGGCAGCGGCCTGGTCGAGCACCAGCATCTGGTGCAGGCCGGTGTCGATCTCGGGGTGGTGTTCGGGCGGTTGCGGCACGCCCCACAAGCGGTCCAGCTCGGGCAGCAGGCGTGCCAGCGCGCCGCATTCGCGCAGCAGCTCGAACATGCGGCTGGGCCGCGCTGCCATCAGCCCGCGCGACAGTTCTTGCCAGACGCGTTCGGGCACCAGGGCGTCGACCTCGCCGGCGTCCACCATGCGCCGCATCAGCACCTGGGTTTCGGGCGCGACACTGAAGTCGGTGAAGCGGGCGGC
>JAUSQH010000186.1 GCA_030652895.1 Alphaproteobacteria bacterium | reverse complement strand
TTGGCCTCCAGGGTGATTTCGGCGTCAGCATCCAGATTCCATCGCGCGGCAATCTGATTGATAATCGCAGCAACAGTCGCGGGCGGCATTAAGGATGGCGTACCGCCGCCAAAGAAGATGCTCTGTACACGCCGTTTACCGGTTTCACCGGCGGTGGCGTCGATTTCGGCCAGCAGTGCGGCGCGCCACTGTTGCTGATCCACACTGTCGCGCACATGACTGTTGAAATCGCAATACGGGCATTTCGACAGGCAGAAGGGCCAGTGCACATACACCGCAAAGCCCGGATCGGAGTATTCAGCGTGTGAAACAGGCATCGATCATCTGCTTGAAGGCGTGCGCGCGGTGGCTGATGGCGTGTTTGGCGTCCGGGTCCATTTCACCAAAGGTAATGTCATACCCGTCCGGCAAAAAAATCGGATCATATCCAAAGCCCCGCGCGCCGCGCGGCGGAAACACCAGTTGCCCGTGCACTTCGCCCTGAAATGTTTCGCAATGCCCGTCCGGCCAGCACAGGGACAGGGCGCACACAAAAAAAGCGCGGCGGTCTGCGCTGCCCGTGCTTTTCAGTTCGGTCTCTACCCGTTTCATGGCGGCCCCGAAATCCTTGTCCGGTCCGGCCCAGCGCGCGGAATAAATTCCAGGCTGCCCCCGAAGCCCGGCAACGCACAGTCCGCTGTCATCGCTCAGTGCAGCCATGCCGCTGGCCGTTGCGGCGGCACGCGCTTTCAGTTCTGCATTTTCAGCAAATGTCGCGCCGGTCTCTTCCGGCTCCGGCAACCCCAGCGCGCCCGCATTCGCAACATCAATGTGAAACGGGCGCAACAGGTCGGCAATTTCGCGCAGCTTGCCCGCATTATGACTGGCCAGCACCAGCCGGGTTTCATGGCGTGCAGAGCGGTGCATTTTACAGTGCCGCGATGGCGGCCTGCTGCATGGCCGTCAAATCCGCAACGCCTTTTTTCGCGAGCGCCAGCAGCGCGGTAAAATCCGCCTCGGAAAATGGTTTTTGTTCCGCCGTGCCCTGAATTTCGATAATGCCGCCGGTTCCCGTAATCACAAAATTGGCGTCCACTTCGGCCTCGCTGTCTTCGGGATAGTCCAGATCCAGCAACGGCACGCCCTTGTATATGCCACACGAAACCGCAGCCACGGAATCCAGCAATGGCAGTTTGGCAATCATGCCGGACTTCTGCATCCATTTGAAACATTGAACCAGCGCCACATAACCGCCGGTGATGGATGCGGTGCGGGTGCCGCCATCGGCCTGAATCACGTCGCAGTCGATAACGATCTGGCGTTCGCCCATGCCTTCGAACTGCACCACGCCGCGCAGGGCGCGGCCGATCAGGCGCTGAATTTCCTGGGTGCGTCCGCCCTGTTTGCCGGCGGCCGCTTCACGCCGCATGCGTTCATTGGTGGAGCGCGGCAGCATGC
>JAUSQH010000185.1 GCA_030652895.1 Alphaproteobacteria bacterium | reverse complement strand
GGATGTTGAAGATATGCTGGACGTGCTTTTCGGGGAGCTGTGTATTGGCAAATAATGTTTCACGTGAAACATTTTGCGCGCCATTTTGACAATGCAGGAAATGAAGAGTACAAAATCGCTATGCCAGAGCTCATAAAACTTTCATCAAAACGCTATGATGTTGTCGTCGTTGGTGGCGGGCATGCGGGCTGCGAGGCTGCGGCTGCGGCTGCGCGTATGGGCGCCGCGACATTGCTGTTGACCCATCGTTTTGAAACATTGGGGGAGATGTCGTGCAATCCGGCGATTGGCGGCCTTGGCAAGGGGCATCTGGTACGCGAGATTGACGCGCTGGATGGTCTGATGGGGCGCGTTGCCGATAGAGCGGGTATTCAGTTTCGCTTATTAAACCGGCGCAAAGGCCCAGCCGTACGTGGACCGCGGGCTCAGATAGACCGGACGCTTTACCGCAAATATATGCGAGAGGCGTTGGCGGCGACAGCAAATCTGGATATCTATGCCGCGCCGGCCGGAGATATGGAAATAGTGGACGGCCGCGTCGTTGCGGTGGTCACCGAGACGGGGGAGCGTATCGCCTGTGCGTCGATCATTCTGACAACGGGCACCTTCCTGAATGGCCTGATTCATATCGGCGAATTTACGCAACCTGCGGGGAGAGTGGGCGATCGACCAACCGTCGCGCTGGCCAAAACATTGTATAGGTTGAAGCTACGCATGGGGCGGCTGAAGACCGGGACGCCGCCAAGGCTGGATGGCAGAACTATCGAATGGTCCGGCCTGGAAGAACAACCCGGTGACGCACCGCCGACGGCGTTCTCGTTTCTGACAGCGGCCATTACGACGCCTCAGGTCAGCTGCCACATCACCCATACAAGCCCCGCGATGCATGCAATTATCCGCGCAAACCTTGATCGTGCGCCGATTTATTCGGGCCAGATAGCGGGCACCGGCCCACGTTATTGTCCGTCAATCGAGGACAAGGTCGTGCGTTTTGCGGATAAAACCGGGCATCAGATTTTTTTGGAGCCCGAAGGACTGGATAATGACTGGGTTTATCCCAACGGAATTTCCACATCGCTGCCTGAGTCGGTTCAGCATGATATGGTGCACACGATTCCGGGCCTTGAAAAGGTTAAGTTCCACCGGCCAGGCTACGCCATAGAATATGATTATGTCGATCCGCGCGAACTTCGCCCGACGCTTGAGACAATTGCAGTTAAGGGGCTGTTTCTTGCGGGACAGATCAACGGTACAACGGGCTATGAAGAGGCCGGAGCACAAGGACTCATGGCGGGAATAAACGCCGCGCGTCTTGCCGGCGACGGCAACGGCGTCACATTGGATCGGGCTACGGCCTATATTGGGGTGATGCTGGATGATTTGACCAGTAAGGGGGTGACCGAGCCGTACCGGATGTTTACGTCGCGAGCGGAATATCGGCTTAGTCTGCGGGCCGACAATGCAGATCAGCGCCTTACGCAGCTTGGACAGAATTGGGGATGCGTAACCAGCTTCCGTGCGGAGCAATTTGACGCCAAACGAGAGAGCCTGGCGCAGGCCCGCCAGACCGTGCAGGGTCTGAGTATGACTCCGCCGCAGGCCGCGCGCCACGGCATATATGTCAGTCAGGACGGCGTTTCCCGTTCGGCCGGAACATTACTGGGTTACCCCGGCATCGATCTCGCGCGACTCGCTCAAATTTGGCCACAATTGGGACATTTCTCGCCTGGTATAGCCGAGCAGATCGAAATAGACGCTCAATACGAGACTTATCTGGTGCGCCAGGAGGCTGATATCGTAGGCTTCCGTAGAGATGAGGCGCTGCATTTACCCGCTGATCTGGATTACACCCACATTGCAGGCCTGTCCGCTGAGGTACGCCAGAAGCTGGCGGCGGCCGCGCCGGCGACATTGGGACAGGCGGCCCGGCTGGAGGGAATAACCCCGGCGGCCCTGACAACCCTGCTGGTGCATGTAAAAAAGCATCCGGTAGCTAAGATAGCGTGACTAGAAAGTGCGTCCCGGTCGGGCAATCGACCCCCTACGGTCCGGATTCATTTCAGCGCGAATTCGCAATCTCGGACGAAATCCTGGGACGACTAGAAATCTATGCAGACCTTTTGCAGAAATGGCAGCACCGAATAAATCTGGTGGGACGTAGCACCATACCGGACCTCTGGGCGCGCCACATGCGCGATAGCGCTCAGCTTGGGGACTATATGGGGCCCTCAGATGGCCTATGGCTAGATATCGGGAGCGGCGCCGGATTTCCGGGGCTGGTTTTGGCGATTCTTGGATATAGCCGGGAAGGTATGCCGGTGCATCTGGTAGAAAGCGATCACCGCAAAGGCATCTTTTTGCAAGAAGTCATCAGGGCGACCGATGCCGCGGCCCAGGTGCACACAGTACGAGTCGAAAGCCTGGACTCAGGGACGTTCGGGGGACCCGCGGCACAGATTACCGCACGTGCGGTGGCGCCGCTGCACCAATTACTGGATTTAACGGCTCCATTAACCGGCCCTTTAACCAATTTTTTACTTTTAAAGGGACAAGATGTAGATGGTGAGTTGACTTTAGCCGCAAAATATAGGAAAATGAGCGTCACTCAGCATCCAAGTCGGACTAATCCGGCGGGCGTGGTGCTGCGAATCACGGAGGTTGCCCGTGTCTGATGCACTGTTTTCCGATTCCGAGACTGTTTCACGTGAAACATTAA
>JAUSQH010000184.1 GCA_030652895.1 Alphaproteobacteria bacterium | reverse complement strand
GATCCGCCGCGCGATGAAGCCATAACCGCGATCCAGCAATGTCTTGCCGCGGGCATTGGTGTGAAAATGATTACCGGCGATCACGCGCTAACGGCCAGCACCATTGCGCGCGAGTTGGGGTTGATGGCGCCGGAAAGCGTGTTAACCGGTGTGGATATTGACAAGATGTCCGACGCAGACTTGCGCGACGCTGTTCTGGGCACAGCCGTGTTCGCGCGCACCAGCCCCGAACACAAACTGCGCCTCGTGAAATCGCTGCAGAGCCACGGTCAGATTGTGGCGATGACGGGGGATGGCGTGAATGACGCACCGGCGCTCAAGCGCGCGGATATCGGGATCGCCATGGGCGTCAAGGGGACCGAGGCGGCGAAGGAGGCCGCCGAAATGGTGCTTGCCGACGATAATTTTGCATCCATCGTGCATGCCGTGCGCGAGGGCAGGGCTGTGTATGACAATCTGAAGAAAACTATCCTTTATATTCTTCCAACAAGTGGTGGTGAGGCGCTGACTGTCATTGCGGCGATAGCGTTCGGCCAAGTGCTGCCGGTGACGCCGGTGCAGATACTTTGGATCAATCTTGTCACCGCAGTGACGCTTGGCATGGCGCTGGCCTTCGAGCCGCCAGAGCCCGGCATTATGGCCCGTATGCCGCGCCCACCGAAAGAACCGATCGCATCGGGATATTTCTTATGGCGCGTTGCCTTCGTGTCATTTCTCATGCTCATCGTCACCTTCGGACTTTTCGAATGGCAGTTGGAGAATGGCGCCACTCTTGAGACCGCGCGGACCGTAGCGGTCAACACGCTGGTAGGCTGCGAGATCGCCTATCTCTTTAGCGCGCGGTTTTTATATGCCTCGTCCATATCCTGGGAGGCTTTGCTCGGCAGCCGTCCGGTGCTGATCGCCATCGGTTTGACCGTCATCCTCCAGGCCCTTTTCACCTATGCCCCATGGATGCAAACGCTTTTCGGCACTGCGGAATTAGGGCTCGATACCTGGGCGCAAATCGTCGCGGCCAGCGTTGCGCTGTTTGTCATCGTGGAAATCGAAAAGGCGGTGTTTCGATTTGCCGCATCAGGGAAGCGTACCGGTCGTTGATGCAAATCAAGGACATATATCGCGGGTACGTCCATGCTGTTTCCAGTGAGCATGCCACAAGTTGGCGTCAGAACGGCCAACAGGATGGCTTCGATGGGGAGGGATGCACACCGTGCCAAACGAAACAAAAATCATTCGCAAGGGCGCTTCATTCGTCAAGCCGCCCAACCTCGGCGATTATGCGCAGGCACGTGAGGTTTTTTCCTGGGCCGAGGCGCGTGATCGCCTTGATGGATTGCCAAACGGTGGACTGAATATTGCGTATGAAGCGGTGGACCGGCATGTTCATCACGGCCATGGCGGCAAGACCGCCATTCGCTGGATATCGAAAGACACTGCGCGGCGCGACATCAGCTATGCGGAACTCGCCAGCGAAACGGATCGTTTCGCGAACGCGCTGAAAGCGCTCGGCGTAGGCAAGGGTGACGCTGTTTTTGCATTGGCCGGCCGGGTTCCCGAGCTTTATATAGCGGCGCTGGGAACCCTGAAAAACGGCAGTGTTTTCTGTCCCCTGTTCTCGGCATTCGGTCCTGAGCCTATCCGTACCCGGCTGGAACGCGGAGAGGGCGTCGTGCTTGTCACCACACAGCGGCTGTATGAGCGCAAGGTGGCGAGCTGGTGGCGCGAGCTTCCCTCGCTGAAACACATCATCCTTATCGATGGCGAGGCCCCCGCAGAAACGGGTGTAACCGGCTGGAACCAGGCCCTGATGCGGGCAGGTGGTGGTCCGGCGCTGGTGCGGACCATGCCGGAGGACCGCGCCCTGCTGCATTTTACCAGCGGCACCACCGGGCGGCCCAAGGGCGCAATCCATGTGCATGCGGCGGTGATTGCGCATCACGTTACCGGGCAGTTTGTGCTGGATATGCATCCGGATGATATTTTCTGGTGCACGGCCGACCCCGGCTGGGTGACGGGCACGTCTTACGGCATTATCGCGCCGCTTTCCAACGGGCTTACGATGATCGTGGATGAAGCCGAATTTGACGCCGCGCGCTGGTACCGGATTCTACAAGAGCAAAAAGTGACGATCTGGTATACCGCGCCCACCGCAATCCGTATGCTGATGAAAAGCCAGGATTCCGTCCCGCCTCCGGCGCAGCATAGCCTTCGGTTCATGGCAAGTGTTGGCGAACCGCTTAATCCCGATGCGGTCATCTGGAGTAACGAAAAATTCGGCCTGCCGTTTCATGACAATTGGTGGCAGACCGAAACCGGCGGCATCATG
>JAUSQH010000174.1 GCA_030652895.1 Alphaproteobacteria bacterium | reverse complement strand
GACATTGGCGGCGCGCAGGCGGGCCAGCTCGTCTGGCGTAAGGCCGATCAGGCCTCCCAGAATTTCATTATTGTGCTGACCATATTCGGAGATCAGCGGGCGCAGGCGGCTATCTGCGTGCAGGGTGCGCAGCGGCGTGTTGGGCATTTTTATGTCGCCCCGGCCATCATTGGCGATGACCTGCGAGCCGCGCGCCGCGACCTGGGGCAGGTTCATGGATTCCTCCATGGTCAGATAGCGGGTAACCGGACTGCCGCCGTCGCTGATAATTTTTTCGGCCTCGATGGCGGTGTAATCCTTTGCCCAGTCCTCAACCGCCGCCATCAGATCTTCCCACGCTGTGAAATGGGCGGTGGTGTTCAGCGGAAATCTATCCACCCATTCCGGCTTGCCGATCGCCGCCAGCAAATCGATCAGGTTTTTTTTGGTGATCGGGGCGATCATGAAAAACCCTTCTTTCGCCTTGATGGGGATATTGACGGGCGAGCCGTACTTCATTGGAAACTGGGCTTCCTGATATTCAAAGCCCAGCACGTTGTGCATCACGTCCAGCATGGCAATGTCGATACGCTCGCCTTCACCGGTGCGTTCGCGCCGGAACAGCGCTGCGGTCATTGCGGCCATGGCGTGGGTGGCGCTCATATAATCCGCTGTCGCATCGTTGGCGCGCATGGGTTTTTTCAAGGCGGGTTCAGCCGCCATTTTGGCAAGCTCCCAGCCACTTGCTGCGTGAATGATTGGGGCGTAAGCGGCCATTCCGGCCGCTGGGCCGGATTGCCCAAAACCGCACACCGAGGCATAAATGATGTCTGGCTTGCGCGCCCGCACGGCATCGTAATCAAGCCCATATTTTTTCATTACGCCGGGGCGGTTGTTTTCAAAGACTACATCGCATTTTTCGATCAGCCTGAAAACCAGATCAAGGCCTTCGGGTGTGGTCATATCAATGGAAATGCTTTTTTTGCCCGCATTCAGTTGCGCGAAATTTGTGCTCTTGCCTTTGCGGCGCGGTACGGTGGTCCGCACCAGATCTCCCCCGGGTGGCTCCAGCTTGATGATCTCCGCTCCCAGATCGGCCATCAGGCGGGTGGCGTATGGGCCTGCAATGTACGACGTGAAATCCAGCACACGTACACCTGTAAGAGCGCCTGCCTTTTCTGCTGCTTCTGTCATCTCACTTCCTCCCATATTTTTGCTTGATTATCCGGTGAACAGCACTCCTGATTGGGCCAGTCCGGCGGTTTCATCCGGGCTAAGGCCGAGCCAGCTCTGCAACACTTCCGCGTTATGCTCTCCCAGATCTGCGACATAATGGCCGGGCCGTGAACGACTGTTATTCAGCCGAAGCGGCGATGCGGGAATAGTAAACGGGCCCGCGCTGTCCTCCACCTCTACTGTACTTTCGCGGAATTCGGCCTGCGGTCCGTGCATGGCGGTCCATACATCGCTGTAGCGCGCACAGGGGCAACCGCCTTCGCGGATAATCGTTTCAACCTCTTCGGCGGTTCGGTCGGCGGCCCAGGCCTCCACCTCGCAGAGCAGCAGTTCCCAGTTTTGAACGCGGTCCGGGCCGTTGAGCGGAAATTTCTGCAGCCATTCCGGATGGCCGCAGGCCTTGGCCAGGTCGCGAAAATTATTTCCCGTCAGCGGCGTCACCAGGAAAAATCCATCCTTTGCACGGGCAGGGCGGTAATCGGGGCGCAGCCGCTCCGCCTTGAACTGTAACTCCTGAATTTCATATGGCAGTATATTCTGCATTGCCTCGGTCATGGAAATGTCGATTTCCTCTCCCTTGCCGGTCCGTTCCCGTTTCAGCAGCGCCGCGCTGACTGCGCCCATAGCAAAGGACGCCGCAAGAAAGTCAGCGGTGGCATTTGCGCCGGTGAGCGGTCTGTCGAGCCCCTTCTGAAAAGACATGATCGCCAGATCATAGCCGCTGGAGGCATGCACGATAGGCGCAAAGGCTGCCAGCTCCGAGGCTGGGCCTTCCTGGCCATAGCCGGAAATGCTGCAATAAATCAGATCCGGGTTGTTCTTGCGCAGATCCTGATAGCCAAGCTTCAGGCGTTTCATCACGCCGGGGCGAAAATTTTGCAGCACGACATCGGTTTTTTCGCACAGTTTCAGCACCAGATCATGGGCGCGCGGGTCTTTCAGATCAAGGCAAAGACTTTTTTTGCCGCAATTGATCTGGCCAAAATAGGGGCTGCGGCCTTTGCGGCGCGGCGGTGCGGCGCGCATCATATCGCCGCCCGGCGCTTCGATCTTGACGACCTCGGCGCCGAGATCGGCAAGCAGCCGTGCGCCGAATGGTCCGGCGGCGGCAATGCTGAAATCGAGCACACGTATACCTGCCAGGGCCCCTGGTTCCGCCGACGGTTTATACACCTGGCGCTCCTCCCCATATTTTATTTTTATGCGCCAGTGTAACCGCATAAATCTTGCGGCGG
The DNA here is from genome assembly GCA_030652895.1 of Alphaproteobacteria bacterium. GTDB lineage: Bacteria > Pseudomonadota > Alphaproteobacteria > UBA11222 > UBA11222 > UBA11222. Next base: position 2,277 of record JAUSQH010000174.1, on the reverse strand, counting down.
CAAGGGGGCCACGCGGCTCTGTCGAGAGCTCGTGATATGTCCGATTAGTTAGCACGTCAAATGTCCGATTTTAGTGTTTGGCTTATCCATCAACGCGATGGGGGTCAGATGAGGTTAAATCGGGGACTGACGGAGGCTATACGGATGCAGCGTTTTGGGGCGGTATATGAAGATTTTCAGAAAGCCCGGCTGGGTTGCGAGGAGGCGGCGCTGATGCTTGGGTGCAGTGTGCGTCATTTTCTCCGGCTGCGGGAGCGGTATGATGATGGCGGCGTGGAGCGGCTGCGCGATGGACGGGTTGGGCGTGTCGCGCGGCGGATGCGGAGGTTGCGCGGGTTACACAGCTGTACCGTGAGCGGTATGCGGGGTTTAACGTGCGGCATTTCCACGAGTTTGCGGTGCGTGAGCACGGGGTGATGCGCGGTTATAGCTGGACGCGCACGGTGCTGGCGAGGGCTGGGCTGGTTATGCCCGGCAAGCGCGGCGGCGCCCACCGGCTGCGGCGCCCGAGGAAGCCAATGCGCGGCATGATGCTGCATCAAGACGCCAGCAAGCATGTATGGTTCGGCGTTGATTATTGCGATCTGGTGGTGACGCTGGACGATGCGACGAGCGAGATCACCAGCGCCTTTTTCTGCGCTGAAGAAGGCATTGCCAGCAGCATGCGCGGCCTGTATGAGACGATCGCAAAACATGGCCTTTTTTGCGCGTTTTACACGGATCGCGGCAGCCATTATTTTCTGACGCCGGAGGCGGGCGGCAAGGTGGACAAGAGCCACCCGACACAGGTGGGCCGGGCCTTGCGGCAACTCGGCATCGAGCATATCGCGGCTTATTCGCCTGAGGCCAGGGGCCGCTCCGAGCGGATGTTCGGCACCTTGCAGGGACGGCTGGTGAATGAGTTGAAGCTTGCCGGCATCGACGATATCGACGCCGCCAACCACTATCTGCGCGAGGCGTATCTGCCACGCCATAATGCGCGCTTTAGCGTGGAGCCGGAATGCGCAATCTCCGCCTTCATGCCGGTCACCGGGTTCGATGTGGCCAATGTGCTGTGCATTCAGGAAGAGCGCCGCGTGAGCGCGGATAATACGGTGCATTACCGGGGCAAAAAACTGCAAATCCCGCCCAGCCCGATCCGCCATCACTTCGTCAAGGCACGGGTGCGGGTGCACCATTATCCCGACAATACGCTGGCGATTTTCCACGGCCCCCGGCAAATCGGGCGCTACGGCGAAGATGGAACCCCCATGCAGGAGGAAAAGAAAATCGCCGCTTAAGGGCAGCGCCGCCGCTCGGGCTACGCCCTCCCGGCTGCGCTGCCCTTAAGCACAAGCGTAATCGGACATATCATGCGTCAACTAATCGGACATTTTAATTAGCTATCGACAGGGGGCCACGCGGCTCATTCAATTGGTGACTTGTTGACCTGCATCAAGGTATTGTTCCAGTTAGCGAATAATATTCGGCTGGTCCGTTGTTCAGAAACAGGAGAAAGCGCATGAGACTCGGAAAGATTTTGATACCGCTTACCGGCGCCGATTCAGACCAGCGTGTCCTTCGTATTGGACTGAACACCGCCAAGCGCTATGGCTCCCATGTTCAATGCCTGTTCGTAAACCGCAATCCGACCGATGCGCTGCCGATCGCAGGTGAGGCCCTGACCGGGCAGATCGCAACCGAACTGGTCAACGCGGTAAGCGAGGCCAACAAGCGGCAAAGCGGACGCGCGAAAGAAGCGTTTTTGCGCGCCCTGCAAGAAGCAGGGGTTGAAGAATCCGCCGTTCAACCGGGCAAAAACAAAGCCACTGCGGCGTTTTCGGAAACCATGGGCGACCCGGCCGAACGTACGGCCGTCGCCGCGCGGCTGGCGGATATGACACTGTTTCCGGTTTCGGACTTTGCCTATGAAATTGAGCCGACGCTGATGGAAGCGCAGCGCCCGTGCCTGCTGGTTCCGACTGAGAGCAGCCTGCAAATCGGCAAAAAGGTCATGATCGCCTGGGACAGCGGGCCGGAAGCCGCACGCGCATTGTCCGGCGCATTGCCGCTGCTGGAGGAAGCCGCCGAAGTCACCGTCGTCACCGCGCAAAACCGCAAGATGGATGCGTTTGCGATGGACTCCCTGCAATCCTATCTGAGTTGCCACGGCATTACCGTGCGCGCCAAACAGGTGCCGCTGGGCAGCGCGCCTGTCGGCCAGGTCATCCTTGCCACGGCAGCCGATCTCGGCGCGGATTTACTGATCATGGGCGCCTATGGCCACAGCCGCATCCG
>JAUSQH010000172.1 GCA_030652895.1 Alphaproteobacteria bacterium | reverse complement strand
GCGGGGTGCGCGATGATCGGCCAATCCGTCATTAATGTGAAGTCCGGCGGGCGTGGCAGGCTTTCTACGTTCTTCGCCGGGGCGTTCCTGCTGTTCCTAATTTTAGTGCTGGCCGAATGGGTGAAACAGATACCGATGGCGGCATTGGTAGCTGTAATGATTATGGTGGCTATCGGGACGTTCCGGTGGGACTCGGTTGCGAACCTGAAAAACCATCCAAAAACTTCGAGCCTGGTTATGATCACAACCGTGGTTATTGTTGTATTTACGCATAATCTGGCGCTTGGCGTATTTATTGGCGTGCTGATGAGCGCCCTGTTCTTTGCAAAAAAAGTGGCCCGCTACTTTGCGTTGGAAACAAATTTGTCAGAGAACGGTAAACACAGATTCTATAAGGTTTATGGGCAAATATTTTTTGCCTCCGCCGATATATTCTGTTCAAAATTTGATTTTAAGGAGCCGCTTGAGAAAGTGACGATTGATTTAACCCGGGCGCATTTCTGGGATTTAACCGGTGTTGGCGCGCTTGATAAAGTTGTGCTGAGATTCCGGCGCGAAGGCGCTGAGGTCGAGCTTATTGGTATGAATGAGGCAAGCGCGACGATTGTTGATAAACTTGGGGTTTTTGACAAACCAGAAGCGGTAGAATTATTGCATCAGCACTAGCTGTAAGACGCGGCGTCAGAACGTGCAAAGCGCCTTAATACCAATCGATTGCGTGACGGATGCTTTGTAAGCGCAAAGATTTATTTATTCAAACACAAGAATGGCGCGCCCGAAGAGATTCGAACTCCTGACCCCCAGATTCGTAGTCTGGTGCTCTATCCAGCTGAGCTACGGGCGCCCGTATGGGCTTGCGCTTTTCCTGTTAAGCGCGCGAACCTAATCAAATGCGGATGAATTGACAAGCATTGTTAATCCGATACTGAAAAATCATGCTTGCGTAATGGGTTTATTGAACGATAACCGCTTGTGGCGTCATGATGCGATGCACTAAGATCATCTGCGAATTGTATACGGGAATCATGCTTGAGCCTTGTCGCTTGTGCGGGATAGTAGAATTCCGGTAAAATGGGGAGCTGCCGCCGTGAAGACGGGGACAGACATAAACGGGCCGTTAGAGGGGATTGCATTGCGTACATCGCGAGCTGTGGTCATTGCGGCATCCTTGCTGCTTTTTGGGGTGCTTTCGGGCTGTTCTGGGTCGGCGGACTCGCTTTGGCCGTCTTTTTCCAATGCTGGGCCAGCGGGTGGCGGAGGGCAGATAGCTGTT
>JAUSQH010000163.1 GCA_030652895.1 Alphaproteobacteria bacterium | reverse complement strand
AGACCAGGAAAGGATAGCGCGTTAGTCACAAGGATCACAAACCGGGCAGATCCAGACCAGGCAGACTATCAAGCGTCTTCCATATATGTCGAGGAAGATAAACATGCATCCGGATTGGACGCATTCAGGCGGCGTCTTTCTATCACCTTAACACTCTACGATGTCATCGCGAGCCGCGCAGCAGCTCGCTCGCAGTGACGACGGAATTTTGCCAACTCAGTCGATCATGGAAAGACTCTGGCCATCCGCGCATTCCCTTCAATGCCAATCATGGAGCGCTCTATCTGCATAATGGAAATAAGGGCTTGCCAATATTATTTGTTCATTATATGTTCTTAACATAAGGGTTCGTTACAGCAGGGTAACTTTCAATGTGCTATTCTGCGGCTTGAACGCCATTGGCAAAAGGCCAGTTATGATGAAAACAATCGCGGTTGAAATTGACGCGCAAGGAAGGGTTCATCCATTGGAGCCGCAGTTGCGTCTGCCGCCGGGCCGCGCGTTATTGACCCTGCTTGATCCAGCGGCCGGGGATGCAGCGCTGCTTGCCGAAAGCGCCCTGGCGGAAGATTGGCTGCGGCCCGAGGAAGATGAAGCATGGGCGCATTTGCAGCCGGTCAAATCGTAATTCTGCCATTTCCATTTTCGGACCTGAGTCAGAGCAAATTCCGTCCGGCGCTGCTATTGGCGGATGCCGGACGTGGCGATTGGATTGCCTGTCAGATAACCAGCAATCCGTACGCCGACACCCATGCGATTGCTCTGAACGAAGCGGATTTTTCTATGGGCGGCCTGCAACTGCTTAGTTACGCGCGGCCCGGTAAGCTGTTCACAGCCAATGAGGCGCTGTTTTCTGGCAAGGCTGGCATATTGATTGATGCTAGCTTGAACAAGGTGCGCGAGACGGTGGCGGAACTGGTCAGAGGCGCACTTGCCCCTCCGGTCTGAAGCAATAAACATACACCTGAAGTGTTAATGCTGAAACCTTCCCCCTAGCCATCCCCGCATTCCCCGCCTAAGCTATCCTCAAAACAACATCAGGGGAGGCGGTCATGGCTGACATTAATGCGACCAGCGAAAAATTCCTGCGCGGCAAATACGCCATCGTGGGCGTGGGCGAAACCGGCTATGTGCGCGGCTCTGGCCGCACCACGCGGGCGCTGGGCACCGTGGCGGTGCGCAAGGCCATCGAGGATGCGGGGCTGAAGCCCTCGGACGTGGACGGCATGCTGTCCTACAGCTTCAATGATTCCACCTTCTCGCCCACCATTGCGGGCGAGTTGGGCATCCGCCCGAATTTCTACATGGATGTGTATGGTGGCGGGTCCAGCACCGAGGCGCTGATCGGTATCGCCAT
>JAUSQH010000161.1 GCA_030652895.1 Alphaproteobacteria bacterium | reverse complement strand
TCCATCAGCAGCAGCACCGGGTCGCTGGCCAGCGCCATCGCCACTTCCAGTGCACGCTGCTGGCCGTGCGCCAGGTCGGCCGCCGGACGCTCACGCAGGTCGGCCAGGCCGACGCGTTCGAGCAAGGCGTCGGCGCGGTCGGCCAGTTCGTGCAGCCCCGCGCGTGGCGCCAGCATCTGGTAGCGCGAACGGCGCATCTGCGCCGCCACGCGCACGTTCTCGTGCGCGCTGAGGTGCTTGAAGACGTTGGTGATCTGGAAGCTCTTGGCGATGCCCATGCGCGCGAACTCATGCTGCGGCGCGCCGGTGATGTCGCGGCCCTGGAATTTCAGCCGCCCGCTGCTCGGCGCAAAAGCGCCGCTGACGACGTTGAAGAAGGTGCTCTTGCCGGCGCCGTTGGGGCCGATGATGGCGCTCAGCCGGCGCGGCTCGAAACGCGCCGTCACGCTGTTCAGCGCGACGAAACGGCCGAAGCGCATGCTCACGCCTTCGACCTCGAGGATCGGCGGCGCGGCGCTCATGTCCGCAGCGCGCGCTGCATGCGCTGGACCAGCGTGCCCCAGATCCCGGCCGGGAAGAAGAGCACGAAGAACATGAAGACACCGCCCACCACCGCCATCCAGTGGCGGGTGATCGTCGTCACCACGTCTTCCAGCGTCAGGAAGACGGCAGCGCCGACGAAGGGGCCGAAGAAAGTGCCCATGCCGCCCAGCAGGCACATCATCACCGCCTGGCCCGACAGCAGGTAGTGCAGCGACTCGATCGGCACCACCGACAGGTGCAGCGCGCGCAGGCCGCCGGCCAACCCGCAGATCGCCGCCGACAGCACGAACACCAGCAGCTTGGTGCGCGCGACGTTGTAACCGCAGGCGGCGGCGCGCGCTTCGTTCTCGCGCACCGCTTCGATCACCGCGCCGAAGGGTGAGGCCAGCAGCCGGGAGACGAACCACAGCGCCGCGACGACGAAGACCAGCATGACGTAGTACTTGTGCGTCGGGTCGATGAAGTCCAGCCGCCAGCCGGCGAACTCGATCACCGGCACGTCGATGCCGCGCAAGCCGTTCTCGCCGCCGGTCCAGCGGTCGGCCTTGTAGAAGGCGTAATAGACGATCTGCGCCAGCGCCAGCGTGACCATCGAGAAGTAGATGCCACGCGTGCGGATCGCCAG
>JAUSQH010000382.1 GCA_030652895.1 Alphaproteobacteria bacterium | reverse complement strand
CTTTGCGAAGCAGGTGCGGCGGGCGCCGCCTGATAGGTAATCTCGCGTGGCTTCTCTTCTCCCGAAGCATAGGCACCACCGGCCCCACCCAGAATCAGGCCCGCAATCAGAATTAAAAAACGCGAAAGTACACTCATCAATAAGCCAATGTTATGTTTGCCAGCAGTGTATAGAAGTTTTCATCTTCGGTATGATACAGGGCCTTGAAACCTTTTCCCGGCAGCAACGTCGCATAAGACAGTCTAACCACGACATTCTGGCTCATGAACGGCCGGTAAATCGCCGAAGCAGATATATCCCATCCGATGCTGCGGCCGATTTCACCTTCATTACGCAACGCCTCAAGCACATCCGTCTCATTGAAGTCCAGCCGGTTGATATTGGTGGAAAGGCGCAGTTGCGGCAGCACGTCGAAATCCGCGCCGCCTCCCAGCAGCCGCAAGCCAGGATTGACGAAATTCGACTGGCCATGTTCTTTTGAAGCCCGCAAATCCGGAATCACCCCATTGCGCGGCGACAGCGTTACACCGCCCCCACCAATAAGCGGAATATTCTGGCGTATCCAGAAACTGGTGTCCGCGCCAGCAAATTGCGGGTTTTCGAATATGGTCGAAAACCCCTTTGATTTTTTGTCGAACGGGTCTTTATCACCACTGGCGTACAGGAAAGAGCCGCGCAACCGGGTCCAGCTATAATCAACCGAGGGTTCCGCCGCGAGGAAGTAGGCGCGTATGTCGCTTTTCTCGTCCGTGAATACCGAGCCGTCTTCCTGGCCAAATGCGTAATAGCCCGAAACCGTGAGGTTCATCCGTCCGAAGTGGCCGTCGCCATTATAGCCCAGATAACCCACGTCGTAGTCATGTGTGCGTTCCAGACCGATTGAAGCGGGACGCTGCAAAAACTCGTTGCTGTCATAGAAAAATTCATTCTCGCGATTGCGGTTATAGATCGCGGTCACCTGACTGGTGAACCCCAGCACCGGAAAGTCCTGATAATAGAGGTTGGCGATAAAAACATCATCGTCGCGAATTCTCTTTCCGGTGTCGTTCAGGCCACTGTTCGTATCTTTTTCCAGCCGGCGGAACCAGGCCAGATTATACTGAAAAATATTATTGTTCCGTGTGCCGAATAACCGCACGCCGAGCTGATTATCAAGAAACAAAAAGCCGCGGAAATCGGCATTGAATGGCTGAATTCCAACACGGATGGAATCGAAATCATACCGCTCCGACACGTTGCGGATATGATAGTCCACGAACAGCTCCTGCAATCCGATATGATTATCGGAACGGGTTTTACCGCGGTCGGGCGCCCGGCGCAGAAGCCCGAGCTCTTTAACCTTGACATAATTATAGTTGAATACCGGTGTAAGGCGGAATTCAAGATCTGGCGGTTTGAATGCCGTATTACCCTTGATCAGCGTCAGGTTGGTAATCAGATTCTGATTGAACACATACTGATCGGGATCCCCAAACACGTCGTTGCTGCCGGGCCGTGACGTGGTCGCAAATCCGACCGGAACAGGGAATGCGCGAGGCTCATATACCGTGTCGGAAATAACACTGAGCAGGACAAAGCCATCCTTGCCATAGACCGGCTTGTCGCCTTTCAGGACATTGTTATTATAGGGATCGTACCACTTCCCCTTAATGCCTAGCCCTTCCAGGATACGCCAGCGGTCGGGAACTGGAACGACGTCGCCGCGCGCCTGCAAATCCTCGTAGCTGCGCGGCCGTCCCGTCGAAATTGGCGCGCCCAGACGCTCGCGCGGATCGCCGCGTACCGTGTCGTCAACGGGAACTTCGCCGGGGCGCGGACGACGCAACACCTGCGCAACCTGCTGATATTGCGTATCCGTACTACTCGCGCCCAATCCCGGCTGGGCAGGTAACGGAGACGGGGAAACGTCAAGATAGGAAGACGCGCTTGGATATCCCGAAAGAACAGGGGGCACAGGCTTGACGACAGGTATCACCTCGGGGATTGGCGGCATCGGGGTTTCATCCGCCGCCAGCCCGGGAACAGTGAACGAACTCAGAATGAGTACGGCAAGCCACCTGCGCATACTATTTCCCCTCACAGACATTTTGCTCACGCGACCCGACAAAAGGCGAGAAGGGGCAATTCGCATAGCGCAGACGCACCCCATAAGGCAAAACCTGATCCGAGCGAATTGCCGACGGTGCATGCGACACCCCCGTACCCAGGCCAACACTCGCATTATGCAGCCCAAGGAAAGCCACCATATCGTCCTGGTCGATGCCATCACCCGACACCCCTATGCCGCCCACCAGCACCCCGTTTTTATAGATGGGAGAACTGCCCGCGAATATCTGCATCCCATTCGCCAGCGGATTAAGCCCCGATGAGCTTGAAACAACCGGGGTGCAGCCAAATCCGGTATCGTTGACGGCGCCATCCCCATCGGGGTCGAAATCCCCTTGCCCATCGCCGGTGACGTCCAGATTAAGATTACGCACGAACAAAATGTGGTTGACGAGATTCGATACCACCAGATCAAGCTGCAACCCGGTTGAAAACGGACTCCAGAACTGCAGCGGACGGGTCAATGGACCACTGCCATTGGTGTCAACGCCGTCAGGATAGAACGGGCGGGAAAGATTTCCGACCGCGCGCGCCGTATATGCCGTGCCATTGGACAGGGATTGCGGCCCAATAACCGCGCGCATGACATCCACGTAATTTGGAACAAAGTAGACATGCCCCGGAATCAATCCGTTCAGCGCGTTTGCCGTAACGTTGATGACAGGGAAGACCCCTGGATTTTCCAGATTGGCGGCAGCGCTCTGCCTGGACATAAAGGCCGCAGTTCGAGCCTTTTGCAGGGACACGTCGATACCAAAAAGTGGCCCGTCCGAAGATCTGGCCTGCCCCAGAACCCGCCCCTCGGCGTCAACCACCGTGGCGGTAATCTGGGCGATGCTTTGCAGCGGACGCCGGATTTGCGACCTCGTGCGGCTGGAAACGCGCAGCGCATGTCCTATTATAGCCGAGACCTCTTCGCTGGTGAGACTTTGACCGGAATTGACAGCCCCGGCAATAACAGGAAAATATGGCGCGTCTGCGCCACTGACGAGCAAAAGCGGATTAAATCCTGCGATGGCAGCGACATTCGCGTAACCGGGGCCATCGGTTACAGGGTTCACGGGACGTATACCGGACGCTGAAACGCCATAAGTCTGTCCCGCGATGATGGCGCCATCCCAGTACCCCGTGACGGCGATAAAACCAGACGGCGCGACGGCCGGCGCCACCCCTGGATTTGACGCAAGCGCGCGCGCATCGACATCCGCAAAACGCAGCGACTTACCCTCAACTGTTATTCTGCTGGCCACAATATCGGCTGGCGGCGCATAGCCCGACGATCCGGCAACCGCAATGATTTCATCGATATCCGCATCGACATCACTGACATTGGCGTCCAGGCCATATATCCCGTCAGCGATAACTCCAATCCCACCAACAACCACGCCGCCTTTATACAGAGGCAGCCCCCCCGGGTCGGCCGATAACCCTAACGGCGAACGTTTGGGTCCCCGGAACTGGTCTGGCGGCACGGGACTGGCGTTATTAAAATAACGCCGGTTGAGGTCCGAGCATGGCAACTGGCTGAATTGCACGCCACTGAGCGGCCCGGCGGGCGCAAACGCCTCGCCCGGATTGAAATGCTGCTGCACAATCTGGCTTGCCGTACGCGAACTGAAGGCGTTGCCTGAGGAAGACAGATAGGACCCGGTCACTGCCTTGGAAATTACAGCCATGGTGGAAGGTACAACCCCCGCCAGTCCATCAATACCCGTACCTATGGTACGCCCCGACGTCACCGTAACAGTTGGCGATGCGCCAGACATTTGATACACCGCCAGCACATTGCCAACCCGGTCGGTCACGGCGATGGTCGCCGGCCGGCCACGCACCGCGGCTTCCTGCACGGCTTGAGAAATGACACGATACACATCGAGCCCTGATAAATTCTGCGCTCCGGCGGGAAGAATAGCTAACAGCAACGCGCCAAGCCCCATCAGTGCTGCGGTGACGACGTTAGCTACCAGACGCATCTGCTTTTTTATCATGTCAATTCGTCCTCAGGACATCGAAATATCCGAATTTCAGTTCGCCATTTGCCCTGTAGTAGACGCTAACCCGGATAGGAAAATTTCGATCCGAAAGATCCTGATTGAATATTTTGAAATTAACCCCGCCGTCCGTTTGTGGAAATCCATTGTCCGCAAGATGCGCCGGGTCCATATCCCAAGGCTGAAACACACCCTGCCGATCACGCATCAAAGGCGGATTGCCCGAAAGCTGCGCGACAACATATGTGGCCTGCGCCACGTCACCGTCCATCACAATTTGTTTTTCAACAACGGCCGCAACCACATCAGACAATACCACCGGCGCCAACTGCACGCCTGTGGCCGTCAGTTCCTGCGCGGAAACCGCATACGCTCCGGAAACAACCAACAGCGGGAAGACGCCGCCAAGCAGGATTTTTCGAAACAATTCGAGCCTCCCCATCATCTAATTCCTCCCGACGATTGGCATGTTATTCCGCGATAACGCGGCCTCGCCCTCTGGCGTGTTCCCAGCGGGCATTCCCGCTCCCATCTTCGGTGCGCCTGGAAGGTGGAAATCGTGGCATGTAATGCATGTCGAGGGCACCTTGTTACTGGCTTTTTCCCCGCCATGGCAATCCTTGCACACTGCAATTTTTGGCAGCAAGACATCGGTGGCTTTTTTTGAACTCTGCGCCGCATGGCATTCACTGCATTTCAGCATATCAAAATGCGCGGAGTGATCAAAGCGGCCAAGCGGCAGCCAATCTCTGGTGACAGTGGCCGGAACCACCGCCCAATTCAATGGGCCTTTGCCTTTCCCGTAAGACACTTCATGACAGTTACCGCACATGGTTTTGCCAAAAGATTGATCGGCTACGCGTTGCGCCTGCTGGTCCGCCCACTCAAGGGGGTTGGTTTGCCTCTGCGCGGTGACAGGAGCTTGTTCACCCGGGCGGTGGCGCTCGAATGCGGGCGCCGGATCCTGGACGTCATTGATTCCACCGCGCAGTCCATAATCACTATAAAACTCGCGTATCAGCATTTGCGCATTGTTCGCCTGTCCATGTGGCAAAGTCCTGTCTGGACGCCGTGGGTCGAACACCAGTTGATGGCAGCGTTCGCATGTCGCCTCCATCCCGATAGGGTCGAAATTCGCGGCCCCTTTGGTTAGCTGGTGACACCCGTTGCAATCCAGGGTCTCCTTGCCTTTCGGGCCGCGGACACCTTCTTTTTTCAGGTGCAGCTCGTGTGGAAACTTTAAACCTGAACGCTCCACCAACGCCGCAGTGTCATCCAACGAGACGCGTTTGAATTCACGGTTGGCTGAATTGGCGACGACGGTTGGGCGGAACTCGGGGTGATCCTTGTCAAAACTGCCTGCATTCTTGAGGGCGGCCTGTGGCAGCGTTGTTTCGATATCGCCGTGGCAATCGGTACAAAAACGTTCCTGACTGACGGATATCGCCTGATTCCCATTATGTTCTTGATGGCAACTATTACACTTTCTGGCGGCCAGATTCCTGAAATCAGGAATGCCGGCAATTTCTGGCTTGGCGGCGTCAAAATGGTGTGTCGTGTTTGCATGGCATGAAAGACAAGCGCCATCCATAACTTGCACGAATGGCTTCTGGTGACACAGATTACATTGATCCGAAATGAACCGGTGTGGCGCAGAAATTGGGCCGCTATCCCAAACCGTGTCAGGACGGAAACCAACCGTATCTTTTGCGGGAACCGGCGTATACTGGGAAAAAAATACGATAGGCATTATGAGGAAAAAAACAAGGACGGCAAAAAAACCGATCCATGCCAGACGCCTGCGGCTAAGACCATGGTCAACCAGGCGAACCGTGCTGCGCGCGGCAAGCTGGGCATAATCGTCCCCCAGGGGACGCACCAGCTCTACCTCTATGGCAATATCCTTGCCGTCTGGCAATTCAACAAGCGTTACATCAAAGGGGCCAATGCTAATTACGTCACCGAGGCCGACAGGAGTGTTTTGAGCGAGACGCCCATTGACGCGCACGCCGGACAGCTTCTCGACTTCGATAAACAGGCCGCCCGGGCGCTGGTGGATCACCGCATGTTCAAAGCGAATACGCGGATCGGGCAAATATACTTCTGCGTTGGTACTACGTCCGAAATGAACGGCCTCCGCAGAGCGCTCCTCACTTCTGCGGGAAACGCCTCCATTCTGGCGCCGTGTGAGATAAGTAACTAAAATTTCCATTCGCCGCTCACCAGTAAAAGAAAACAGCGACGATATGCGCAATCAAAGCGCCCAGTAGCGCAAACGATAATGGCACATGGAAATAAAGCCAGATATCCAAAATCGCCTTATAGCGCACATCACGCCGGGCCCGGGCCAACAGTTCTTCCTTGCGCGCAAGCAAACCCAGCAACACACGAAATCCCTCGGCTTGTCCCGGCGGCGCGTGGTCAGCCAAATGACGTACTGTGCTGTTTGCATCCCTCGTCGGGCAAGCTGGGTCATCCCCGGAAAGTTGACGTACCACCCCCCCGCCAATACGGGTATTTTGCGCCGCGGCCAGCACGATCTGATTGATTTCATCTCCAAGCGCCAGCGCCGCTTCACGACATGCAGCATCAAGATCGGAAATTTCGTGCATCATTTGCACTAGCGTCGTGCCACGACGGTTATTAGTCATCAATTCAGGCACACGCAGATAAGCGAACATACCGAACACACCGCTTACAATAACAATCATCATCAATACATAGGCTACGGTATGAACATTCCAGCCAAACTGAAATCCTGTATGCAGAGTAGCGACGAAAATCAGCGCGAGGCCGAGATACACATGCGCGCTCAACCAGTCTTCAACTGGCGCCCCCCCACCGCCATAGCGGCGCTTGCGGATACCAAACCACATCAACCACCCGATCAGAATAGCCCCAAAGCCGCCCAGCGCATAACCGAGCCAGGTTCCCCCATTGGGAATACCCACAGCAGGTTCATGAAACCAATATAAAACCACAGACAGGGCAATGACCGCCGCCGCCCATTTAAGATACCGGAAATTCCTGAAGACCAGGATAGACTGATGCATTTACTCCCCCGCACGACACCAAGTCATACTAATGACCTGGTGTTCATAACCCCTGAGATACGACCTTGAAAAACTCCGATGGCTCCACCCGCAGTGCTGCGCCAGTAGGACAAGCCCGCACACATGCGGGTCCCCCCTTAACATCTTTACACATATCACACTTCACGGCTTTTTTTGGTCCACCGCTAGCTTTTTTGCTATCCGGCCCCCATTTTCCCGTCACCGCCTGCCCGGGGCCGGGCCCGCGCCCTAGCAACAACCATTGCAACAACCCCGGCTTATTGGGCGGTTTCGCCGCCATATGAATAACGCCATACGGGCAATTACGCTCGCAATTGCCGCAACCAATACAGCTATCGGTAATATAGACTTCGCCGTTTGCGTTACGGCGCAACGCGTCGGGCGGACAATCAACCATGCAATGCGGATGCTCGCAATGCCGGCATGATGTCGGCACATGGATGGTCTGATAAGTGGGGCCCGCTTCGCGGTTAAGCCGCGACGTACCCTGATGGGTTTCAGCGCAGGCCTTCTCGCAATTATCGCAACGTACGCACAACGCCTCGTCAATCAGCAGCACGTCTGTAGCTTCGCCCAACCCCTGATCGACAAGAAACTGAATAAGGCCACCTGCTTCGGGCTGTTCCGTAGTCTCAATATTCTCCAACACGCGGCCGCGATAGCGCATCTCAATAGCCTGACGTACAGCCTCATTGCGCGTCATAAGTGCCCGGAATGGTACGCCATCCAGGCGCAGCGCCTCCACAGCGACTGCCGCGCGGATGGTTGCAGAGCGTGGCGCATTGCTGACCAACGCCATTTCGCCCACATAGTTTCCCGCGGGCACGTAAGAGATCACGGCTTCTTTGCCGCCAATCTCACGTGAAACAGTAACCGAACCGCGCTGAATGAGATACAGACAGTCCCCCTCGTCACCTTCATGGAAAAGCACTTCGCCTTGATCAAATTTCTCTACCCGGATTGTATGAATCAGATCTTCCAGATCGGCGAGAGGAATGTTCGGCGCTATATAGGTTTGAATCTGACGTCCGACAGCGACCTCGTCCATGACGCGTTTCACGGACTCAACTGAATTGACCAGCTTGATCATGGACCGGCGGGGCGTCTCAATCAGCAATGAAGGCGTGTTCGCCATCACCGTGGCGGTACGCCTTCGTCCCGATAACAGACCCATCTCGCCAAAAAACGTGCCCTGCCCCAACGCCACGATCTTGTTTTCATCGTCAGCGTCGATCTGGATGTTCACACCACCATCAACGATTGAATAAAAGCTGTTGGTATAGTCATTACGCTCGAAAATTATATCCCCGCCGCGGGGCGCATGCACTTCGCTATCCAGCATAAATTCGCGCAACTGCAGTGTTGTCAGACCCGATAGAAGGGGGATCGATTCCTGGATATAGGCCAGAACTTCAGAAACCGTCCTGTTGCCAGGGATTTTCGCAAATTTTTGTTCAAGCAGAGGTTCGTCGGCCGGCTTAAGCTGATTACCCTGAATATATTCGACAACCTCATATCCCTGGTTCATCGCCTGCTTGATCAACGGATACCCAGCCAGCGCCCCGATCACGTAAAGGCCAGGAACATTTGACTCATATTGCGCGGAAAGCTCTGGCAGTGAGGAAGGATCGGAACTGGGAAAGTTGATGCCACAGGCTTCAACGAACTTACGTGGCGGCAAGGCGCCCAGACGGGCAATTATCCGATCGCATTTCACCTTGGTTTCGCCTTCTGGCGTCTTTACGGCAATACCATCATCATCAACCCTCACCGTTGTGGCGCTATAAATACATTCAAGCTGATTTTTTTCGATGGCGGTCGTGATCGCCGTCAAATTACCCTGTTTGATACGGGCAAATTCACCGCCGCGGTTGAGGATAACGACATTATTCTGTTTGGTCAGCGCCAGCGCATTTTCGATACCCGCGTCGCCTGCGCCAACAACGACAATTGTCTCATCCGAATATTCGTCGGGGTCATCCAGCTGATATTGCACCCAATCACGCTCTTGTCCGGGGACACCAAGCAAACGGATATTCCCCTGCAGACCGATGGCGAATACGACATATTCCGCAGCAAGCGTGGTCCCATCCGAAAGTTTGAGCGTAAAGTCGCCTTTTTCACCGCTGATAGCCGTAACTTCGGAATTAAATCGAACATTTACTTTCAGATCCGAAATCTGTTTTCCCCAAGTTCCCAGCACGTCCTCACGAGCGCCGAGTTTAAACGTAAGCTCGCTGCGCAGCGGCAACACGTCCGGCGTCGCCATCACCAGCTTGCCCTTCTGGTATTTGTAAATGGTGTCAGAGATGTGATCGCGCTGCTCCAGCAGGACGTGGGAAACCCCACTCGCAGCTGCACGCCCTGCGGCGCTAAGTCCGGCGGGACCTGAACCAACGATCGCAACGGTTACACGTTCTTGCATGAAAGTTCCTTAGGGAAATGCCCCCGAAAATGCTCTGATTCGTATAGTAAGCATTATTTTTTCACGAATATTAAGGGGCGTACAGTCAACAATGGCAAATTATAGAATAATCTGGGTAATGTGTGCGTTTTTCACAGATTCCAATGAAGCGTATTCAACATAGATCATGGTACACCCAAATTACTCAGCGCCCTAGAGACAGAAAGATATTCGGCGCTGTCGGGCCCCAAATTCCTGCGCAGTCTTTCCCAATAATCACGCGCCTCGACCTTATTGCCATTTTGCGCAGAGAATGAACCTAAAAACCACAGTGCCTGATTATTTTCTGGTTCTACAGCCAGTATCTGCTGCATGATTTTGGCAAAACGCTCTGTAACCGGCCTGGTCTCGCCCGCCGCCTGTAACGCCTCACCATAGGCTGACAACGCATCGACACGCGACGGCCCCGCCTCAACCGCACGGCCTAGCGCCGCGAGACTGTCTGCATTACGGCCCTGCACCCCATAGGCGCGGGCGAGTTGCAGCCAGCCATCCACATTATCTTTTTCTGTTGTCTCCAGCCGGTCGGCAAGACGCGCCACCATGCCTTCGATCATCTGCGCGCGGTCCGCGTCTGACATCGTAGCTGCGGCGGCCACCTCACCGGCGTCAGGCCCCGATTGCGGCGTCGGCGCGGCCGAAGACGGCGCCGCCGTCGGCGCTTGATCTGGCAACATCTCCGCCAGATCAACTTTCAATAAACTAGCCACTTCCTGCGCCTGCTCACGCACGGCGCCCGCCCATGGCGCGCCGGGTTCCGCCTGCTTCAAAAGGGCTACCCAATCCGCAAGCGCCCCCTTGGGGTCTCCCGCCTGCGCTCTGGCCAACCCAAGATAAAACTGCGAACGCGGCTCATTGGGAATAATTTCTAAAACTTTGCGAAACTGCGCCTGCGCCTCATCACCGACCAGACCATTATTGCCCTGTACCAGGGTTTCTGCATATTCCGCCAATACCATGGGCGCGGGAGTGTCGCCAGCCAGCGCCACAGCCTTGCCATAAGCTGCAATGGCTTTTGGAAAATCATTCAGCGTCACATAGGATCGGCCAAGCAGCATCCAGCCCTGGATATCCTCCGGCTTTTCCGCCAAACGCGCGGCCAGTTTTTCGGTCAGCGCCAGCATATCCATATGCTCGGTATCGGCTCCTGCTATCTGAGCAGCATCGCGATTTGGGGTCAGGGCCGGGCTGCCGATCATCTGATAAACGGAAAACGCCATTGCCACCGCCAGCAGCGCGACACCCCCGGCCGCAGTCAGCCTGCCGCGCCGGGTCAAAAAGCCCGCGCCCGGCGCCGGTATATCCACAGATTCCCCTATACCGGTCTCGTCGTCTGCGCGTAACATACGACGTTCTATTTCCAGACGCGCGCCAGCTGCCTCGTCCCCGGAGATCACGCCGCGCGCCAGTTCGCCCTCCAGCTCGGCAAGTTGCTGGCGGTAAACCTCCAGCGCATGCGCGCCACGCGTTGCGCCGGCTCCGCGCGCGCGAAACAGGGGTACTGCAACAAGCGCCGCAGCGCCAAACGCCATCCCCGAGGCTATAATCCAGAAAGTTATCGGCATGCCGCCACCGGTAGCACACCAAGGCGCTTCAGGTAAGTTGGAATCTCAGCTCTTGTCGTCAGGTTCTTCGGGCGCCGCCAAACGCAATTTACTTTTATGGGTATCCACTTTCTCGTCAGAAGTGAGTTTACGCCCCTGGAAATAATATTTTTGCCAGGCCAGCTTGATCGTCGCAGGATCATGATTGGCAAGATTAGCTAGAAAGTCGGTGCGGCTTTTCAGCCAGGCTTCATATTCAGCTTTCAATTCCCGCTCGGCATCCATCACGCGCATCTCCGGCCGGAAGGACTCAAGCATGTCATGATGGACCGGAATGATGGTGCAGAACGGCTCTCCCTTGTCGAAACGCACTATTCCAGGCGCCGTCATTTTCCAGTTCATGGTGAACGGAAACGGCAACCAGTCGGTTTCAATAATACCGGACAGCGCAGATATACCATGTTTGGGCCGGTTCATTGGCGCTGTCGCCAGCAGGTCCCAGCCCGGCGGTGTACGGAACATATACCCCACATGGAACGTCACTACCCCCATCGTAAAATGCGACAGGACGAGGTGCTCAATATGAGGATAATTATCAAGTGCCTGGATGTGAATAGCTTCTTTTTCGGCGCGGCCATTCCAGGCGATCTCAAAGGACGCCGGGCTCAGCACTTCCCAGCCATATCCATTGGCGATGTTAAGCGGCAAGCAGCGGTAAGCAAAACGATCCGGTGACGCATCCATCCAGTCACGCGACGGACCGGCCGGTACAAGTGGTGGCGGATCTGGAATCAACTTGTAGCAAATGAGCTTCATTCGTTAATACCGCCCCCGGCTTTATGCATGCCCGGATGCGCCCGATAGATTCCCCGGATTAATACCAAGCTTCGCCAGCGCAGCCTCCCATTTGGATTCCAGGCTCGTTGAAAAAACCAGATCCGTGTCGGCGTTGCAATGCAGCCAGGCATTGGCCTGAATTTCGTATTCCAGCTGCCCTGGCCCCCAACCTGAATAGCCAAGCGCCACCAGCGCTTTTTGCGGGCCCTTGCCATCGGCCATATCGCGCAGAATATCCACACTGGTGGTGAGCCCGACATGCTCCTTGACCGGCATCGTGACGCCTTTGAGGAAATAATCATCTGTATGAAGAATAAACCCGCGTCCGGTTTCCACGGGACCGCCAAGCTGTATTCGGATATGCTCGGTTCCCGGCACGCATTTCATATCTAGCTGCTCCAGCAGATCCGGAAAGGAAATCTGCCCTGCATGTTTGTTGATGATCAGGCCCAATGCGCCGTCCGGTGAATGCGCGCACAGATAAATAACCGTGCGTTTAAATCTGGGATCGCCCATATTTGGCATGGCGATGAGCAGTTTTCCCACCAGTGACGGCCCTCCGCCTCCCCCGCCGCCACCCGGCGTTGCATCAAAGGGCATGATGAACCCTCCCAGTGTTAAGGTTTCAAATTCCTGCGAAACATATCAAACAGTCTTTCCCAGTGGCGCTCCGCCGACGGCTTATCATACATGCCGG
Organism: Alphaproteobacteria bacterium; assembly: GCA_030652895.1. Taxonomy (GTDB): domain Bacteria; phylum Pseudomonadota; class Alphaproteobacteria; order UBA11222; family UBA11222; genus UBA11222. Next base: position 5,976 of record JAUSQH010000382.1, on the reverse strand, counting down.
CGCGCTGCGGAAAGGCAAAACCATGGTCGGCGCCGGGATACCATTCGACCCTGTAGTTAATATTAAGTCCCGCCAGATGTTTTTCAAGAGCATTGATCTGTTCCGGCGGTGCGTAACCATCATGTTCCGCGCAACCAAAATACATCTCTCCCTTGATATCCCTGGCGAACAGGTGCGGTGAATCTGCACCGTCCGTTATCAGCGCCACCCCATACATGGATGCCGAAACTCCTACACGGTCGGCATGGCGTGACGCCGCCATAAAGGCGAATGGGCCGCTCATGCAATAGCCAACTACGCCGACCTTGCCTTTACGCGCGGCCGCCTGTGTATCGGCATAGGCCAGCGTCGCCCCCACATCCTCCATCACCAGATCATTGGTAAGAGAGCGCATCAACGCGAACATGCGCTTTCCGCCATCTGGATCGCGATTAATATCAAACTCACGCACCGAGCGGTAATACAGATTGGGCAGGATCACATAATATCCAACAGTGGCGATGCGCCGCGCCATGTCGTGCAACTCCTCGCGTTTGCCCGGGGCATCCATCAGAAACAGAACCACCGGATGCGGCCCGCCTTCCTCGGGATGTGTAATGAAACTGTTCATCATCCCGTCTTTGGTCTTGATGTCGATGTGAGATTCTATCATTGGGGCACCCGCCTGTTTAATTATTTACGCCAGCCTAACATTACCATGACCTAACGTATGACCTTGTGGGGGTCGCCGCAATATCCTCTTTCCGCGGGGCTAGGAAACGGACATCATACCATCCTTGGGGGTGGCAATTCCCCTCTCGATCAGAAAAGACTTTATCTTCATATCGCCGCCTATCACTTCGTCGATAAAATAGGCGAGTGCCTCATCGCAATACCGCGCATTCGTTTCATTCTCCGGAAGGGTATCCAGCTTCCTGAAATTGTCGAGAGCCTTTTGATATATACCCGCGTGATGCTGCCTGTGAACGTCTGCTTCGCCATATCCCCAGGCGTCAAACAGTTGCTCCTCGCGTGAAAAGTGGGACAGGGAAAACTCCAGCAAGCGGCTGAGTTCCTTATTGCATTTCTCTCTATTCCCGGCGTGGGCGGCCTGCGCGACCAGATTGACAATCTCAAGCATCGTCTTGTGATCCCCGTCGAGTTCAGGGACTGATAGCTCATATATGCCCTGCCATTCATATTTTTGCATCTCGCTCCATCCCCACCTTGTTACGGATTATCATTGGCCACGTATTCAACCCGGAATGTTCCGGCTTCTGATAGGTTGCGTTCGCCACTGTTTCCCAAAAAAAATAATTGTATGTCGTTACGTAAAGTACGAATCTTTTACAAATAACTTTTTAACTTATTATTGTATATAATTGAATTGTTCACGTACAAATGCAGAGTTTGTAAAATATATACGTTCAAAATTTCGGCGTACTTAAGTATATATTATATACCTAAGTTAATAACATGAATTAATATTTGATGGCGTAGCCTGCGGATTTTTTTTATCTAGCGTATTTCAAGGAGCCCGATTTGCCCCGGCCTAATCCCCCCGTTTCCCGCGCCCGTCCATGCGACACCTGCCCACACCGCAGCACCAGCCTGTGCAACTTTCTTCTCGACGGCGCTGGTGGTTCCGCCACGCAGATCTGGCAGGAACACAAGACCGCGAGGTCCAGGCAAATTCTCTATCGCGCGGGTACACATTTGGAGCACGTGCTGGTGCTTTGCGAAGGGTGGGCCCACCGCTTCGTGTCGCTTTCCGGCGGACACAGGATGATTCTTTCATTTCTGCTGCCTGGCGATATGATGACAGCGACCGCGCCATTTTCAGATAGAATTAGTTCGTCGATTCAGATGGTTACCGCTGGCCGGTACTGTCTTCTCCGCCGTGTTGACGTTCTGCAGACTCTGTCTGGAACGGATTCCGCCTTAACGGGTTGGGGACAGCATATCAAGACGCAGCAGGAAAACCTTGAGCAGCAGCTTGTTGATATTGGCCGGCGCTCCGCAGAGGAGCGCATCGCACGCCTGGTACTGCGTATCGTCCAAAGGCTAGAGCAGCACGAATCACAATCGAAACGCGAATTTTCCTTCCCGTTAACTCAGCAACATATCGCCGACGCTACGGGACTTACACCAATTCACGTTAGCCGGACTCTGAATGTTTTCCGCCAGAAAGAAATCATGAGTTTGTCGCATAGCTTTCTTGCGATACACAACATGCGGATGCTTCACCATATCGCCGACATGGAGCCACCCGCCGACGACTGACGCGCTGATATTCAGGCTATCGTCACCACCACCTTTCCGGTGGCCTTTCGAGTGACAAGGGCGTTCATCGCCGCTACGGTTTCAGCCAGCGGAAATGTCATGGACACATGCGGCTTTAATTTGCCTTCGTTCCACCAGCCGGTGAGCACCGCCATATTGGCCCGCACCCGTTCGGGAAAGGCGATACTGTAACCGCCAAAGGCGACGCCAACCGCCTGGCACTGGCGCAGCAGCAACCGGTTGGCGGGAATATCAGCGATCGTGCCGCTGGCGAAGCCGATGATCAGCAGCCGCCCATTACGGTTGATGCAACGAAGTGATTGCAAGGTGGCATCGCCACCCACCGGATCAAACACGACGTCCGCGCCTTTTTCATTCGTCAGTCCAAGGACGGCCTCCTTTATGGGTTCCTCGGAATAATTCAGCAAATGATCCGCGCCATACTGTCCGCACACTTTCAATTTGGCGTCCGTGCTGGCGGCGGCAATCACCGTCGCCCCCATCAGCTTGCCAAGCTCGACCGCGGCAAGCCCAACCCCGCCCGCGGCACCCAGCACCAACAGGGTTTCGCCACGTTTCAGATCGCCGCGCTCAACAAAGGCATGATACACGGTGCCATAGGTGACAATAAATCCGGCGGCATGCTCATACGAAACATTGTCAGGAATCGCGTACACACTCATGGGGGACGTGCAGACTTCCTCCGCCAGACAGCCAACGCCGGGTTGCGCCATCACCCGATCGCCAACCTTGAACCCGCCTTTGGCCTTTGGTCCCACCTCGATCACTTCGCCCGCACATTCCATGCCGGGGGCAAAGGGCAGCACCGGCTGGCGCTGATATTTTCCCTGCACGGTCAGAATGTCGGGAAAGTTCAGCGCGCAGGCCCGCACCCGAATGCGCAAGTGGTCGTCGCGCATTTGCGGTGAAGGAATATCGGCGATGACCACATCTTCCGGCTCGCCGATTTTTTTACAAAGCGCCGCGCGCATATTATTTCACGAAATCCAGAATGGCTTTCGCTACTGCTTCCGGCTCGTCCAGTTCGGCCAGATGCCCGGCTCCATTTATGGTCGCAGTTTTGGCGGTGCTCCCGATGCCGGCCGCAAATTTCTGCTGATAGGAGGCGGGGATCACTTTGTCCTCGCTGCCGCGCAGCAGAAGTACAGGCTGTTTGATGCGGTGAAGGCGCCGGTCCAGATGGGTATTGCCGAATGGCCAGAGATACCGCGCACCCGCTTCGGATGCTCGGACCATTTCGATCTGCCATTCCGTCGGATCGTAATCATTGGGCATTGCAGTCAGTTCCGTAAAACGCTCAGGTTTGGCGCACAGAACATTTTGCACCGTGCCAGGGCGTTGCGCCCAGACATTCGTGATCGGGTCTTTTTCGTCATATAATCCGTAGGAGGAAATCAGCGCCAGTCTGCGCACCTTTTGCGGAAATACGGCAGCAATATCGGCGGCAAGCGCGCCGCCAAATCCAACACCTATCAGATCGCCGCCGGAAAGACCTGACAGTTCCAGCAGATCACCGCAGGCAATCACCCAGTCGAGATGATTGTGCAGTTCCAGATGTCCCAGCCCGCCGCCGGGAAAGCCCGGCAGCGAGGGTACGATCACCTTGCGGGTTTTGGCCAGTTCGTCCAGAAACGCATGCCAGCGCGGCGTGCCGCCAAAGCCTGGAAAATAACCGATGGTCGCACCCGCGCCTTTTTCCCAGACCCGGGTTTCTACACCATTCAACGTGATGGTGCGTGTCTTTAACTCGCTCACTCGGCAGCCTCCCTGGTCGTCGGGGCGGGAACGGCGCGTTCGGCTTTTGCCATAGGTTTCGGCCACCAATGGTCTTCCCACTTGTCGTCAAATATATCCTTGATTTGCGGCATGACCTTTTCGGCGAACAGCTTGGTGTTATAGTTGGTCAAATCCTTGCTCATATTGCCATATTGTAACAGCAGCATCAGATGGCCGACATTCATGTTGATCGCTACTTCGCGCAGCTTTTCGGCGACTTCGTCGGGGCTGCCGAGGATCACATAGCCTTCTTGCTCGATAAACTCGATGGACATGTCAGCGGGTGTGCCGAGGCCGCTAACAGCTTTCTTCTCCTCTCCCTTTTGGGCGACAGCGGCAACCTGGGACTGATATTTGCGTCGCATGGTCTCCTCGGTCGTATAGCCGGGAGGCATAGCGTAGCGCGGATCCACATGCAAGCAACGGCCATAGAAATATTCCGCCGGTTCCTTGTAGATTTTCATCGCTTCCTGCTTGGTTTCGGCAACGCCGACAAATTGCAGAAAACCCGCGCGATAGGGGTTCCGGTCCTTGCCCAGTTCCGCCATTTTGCTCCAGAAATCATTCATGGTGGCAAGACCGGCCTTGTAACCGAAATAGCTGAGATACGAGTAGACATAGTCCATCTCGGCGCACCACTCGAAGGTCTCGACCGATCCGCCGCCGGGAATCCATACGGGCGGATGCGGCTGTTGAACGGGGCGCGGCCAGATATTAACGAACGGAATCTGGTTATGGCGGCCGTTGAACGAGAAGGTGTCCGGATTGGTCCACGCCTGCATGACCAGATCATGCGCCTCGCGGTATTTCTCGCGCAGGCTCGACGGGTTCTGTCCCATTGCATAGCAGGTATCCATCGGTGTGCCGACGGGAAAGCCCGCGATCAAACGCCCGCCCGAGATGCAATCGAGCATCGCAAATTCTTCCGCGACGCGTGTCGGCGGATTGTATAGCGCCAGCGAATTGCCCATCACGCAGATCGCCGTGTCCTTGGTGCGCCGCGCCAGGGTCGCGGCGATGATATTAGGCGACGGCATCAGCCCATAGCCGTTGGCATGATGCTCGTTCACGCAGATCGCGTCGAACCCGCAATCGGCCGCGAACTCCAGCTCGTCCATAAAGTCGTTATACATGTGATGCGCCCGCTTGGGGTCGAACAGGCGCGAGTCAATATCCACCCACACGGAACTATGCTTTTTCTGAAAGTCTTCCGGCAGGTCCGTATAAGGCATCAAGTGAAACCAGCATATCTTCATGATCGCTACTCCTTGGCTATTCGTTTGCAGGTAGTCTACGTTATTTTCTCCTATCGGCAAAAGATGTTATAGAGCTAAATGAATGGCGGTTATTGGCCCCACAAAATTCGTTAGTGCAATTCAAAATCAACTGCTCGGAAAGACGCGTAAAATGTCAGCTACACAAGAGAAACCCAGCAACAAATCTGCAGGCTCGAACTTTGACGCCATCGTCGTCGGCGCGGGATTTGGCGGCCTGGCCATGCTGCACCGGTTGCGCAAGCAGGGCCTTTCCGTTCAGGTGCTGGAGGCCGGCACTGGTGTTGGCGGGACATGGTACTGGAATCGTTATCCTGGCGCGCGGTGCGATGTGGAAAGCATGGAGTATTCCTATCAATTCGATGAGGATCTGCAGCAGGAATGGGAATGGCCGGAACGCTATTCGCCGCAACCCGTTATTCTGAAATATCTTAACCATGTTGCCGACCGGTTTGATATGCGCAAGGACATTCAGTTTAATGCGCGGGTAAAGTCAGCGGTGTTTGACGAGACCACGAACCGCTGGACCGTGACGACAGAAGACGGCGCCGCCATGACGGCAACGTATTGCGTCATGGCGACGGGCTGTTAATCCGCACCCAATACACCCGACTACAAAGGCGCTGACAGCTTTAAGGGCGAA
>JAUSQH010000129.1 GCA_030652895.1 Alphaproteobacteria bacterium | reverse complement strand
TGGATTTCGATGTGGCGCGGTTTGGCCATATAGCGTTCAATCAGAACCTTGTCATCCCCGAACGCCGCTTTGGATTCCCGCATGGCCGATGTCAGCGCCGCCGCAAATTCCCCGGCGTTGTCGACCCGGCGCATACCGCGCCCGCCGCCGCCCGCGACGGCCTTTATTAATACCGGAAAGCCGATTTTTTCCGCCTGCGCGGCCAGAAATTCCGGATCCTGATTGTCACCATGATATCCCGGCACCACCGGCACATCGGCTTTTTCCATCAGCCGCTTGGCCGCATCTTTCGCACCCATGGCCCGCATCGCCGCTGCCGGCGGCCCAACAAAAATAATACCGGCATCCGCGCAGGCCTCCGCGAACAGGGGGTTTTCCGACAAAAACCCGTAACCCGGATGGATCGCCGACGCTCCCATACGCCTGGCGGCCGCGATGATGGCGGGAATATTCAGATAGCTTTCTACCGCTGGCGAAGAGCCGATATGCACCGCCTCATCCGCCATCGCCACATGCAGCGCATCTGCATCCGCGTCGGAATAAACCGCCACGGTGCGAATGCCCATGGCGCGCGCGGTACGGATCACCCGGCAGGCTATCTCGCCCCGATTGGCGATCAGCAAACAGTCCAGCATCAGGTTTGCCACCACGGTTTGCGCTTGGCCAGAAATGCGCTGGTGCCTTCACGGCCTTCATCTGTTTGGCGGATTTCGGCAATCATGTTGGCGGTGTAGTCGATCAACCCCTGATCAATTTCCGCATGCGTGACGCGGCGCACCAGCTCCTTGGTGATGCGCACCGCCTCCGGCGCCGTCTGGAAAAATTGCGCAACCAGCCGCTCACTTTCCTCGGCCAGCGCGTTGCGGTCCTTCACCACCGCATGCAGATAGCCCATGCGATAGGCCTCCTGCGCCGTAAAACGCTCCCCACTCAGAAAATAGCGATGCGCCATGCGCGCACCCATGGCCCGCACCACATAAGGCGAAATGGTGGCGGGCGTCAGTCCAATACGCACTTCCGTCAGTGCAAAGAAGACATTCTCGCTGGCGATCGCCACATCACAGGCCGACACAAGTCCCATCCCCCCTGCAAGGGCCGGACCGTGCACCACGGCGATGGTTGGCTTTGGCAATGTGTACAGACGATTTAACATCTTGCCCAGTTCAGTTGCCTCGGCCTGATTGGTCGCCTTGTCATATTCCGCCGCCGCGCGCATCCAGGCCAGATCGGCGCCAGCCGAAAAACTTGGCCCATTGCCTTCGAGCAGCACCACCCGTACCCCGTCCGCCCCGCGCAGGGTTTCGAAAATATCCGACAGCCGCTCAATCACATCCGGGTTAAAGGCGTTATGCACCTCTGGCCGGTTAAGGGTCACCACCGCCACGCCTTCACGCGTGGTATTCAGCAATACGGTATCTTCTCCAGACATTAAATTCTCTCCGCCCTCTTATGGTATGGCATCACATTCTGAAAATGCCGAATTTGGTATCGCGCTGCGGCGCGTTTTGCGCAATCGACAGGCTAAGCCCCAGCACCAGGCGGGTGTCCGCCGGTGCGATGATGCCATCATCCCACAGCCGCGCAGTCGCATAATAGGGGTGCCCCTCTTCCTCGTAGCGCGCGCGGATGGGCGCCTTGAACTCGGCTTCTTCTTCCGCGCTCAAGTCCTGGCCCGCACTTTCCATGCCTTCGCGCCGGACCGTCGCCAGCACACTTGCCGCCTGCTCGCCACCCATCAC
>JAUSQH010000128.1 GCA_030652895.1 Alphaproteobacteria bacterium | reverse complement strand
AATAGCATTATCAAGCAGCTCGACCTGGCTTGTGCTTCGAGCGCCCGCAACTAGTCCCGCAACTAGTATCGTCATGGCAGGGCTGGTCGATGGTCATATGCGGGCCCTTGCGGCGCCGCAACCAATCGACGTGGTGTCTTCTGACAAGCACACTGTTAAGCCATGGTTCATTGGAAAAATTCCGCAGTCGCCGAAGGTTGTGGACCTGGCCGGAGAAGGCTTTCCCCTCGTCGGGGGGCGTATTGACGTTTTCGGCAAGACCCCCGTTCCGACGTTAGTCTATAGTCGGCGTCTGCACCTGATCAGCCTTACTGCAGTTTCGTCATCTAGCAACGTCTCAAACCCGCATTCATCTCGCCCTGTAAACGGATTTAATATTGTGAGCTGGAATGTTGGTGAGATGACCTATTGGGCCATTTCCGACCTGAATGTGACTGAGTTGAACGCGTTCGCTAAACTATTCCAGCAGGCATCCTGACCGCCGATCCATCCGCGGCTTGCGCTCAGCAATGCCATCGATCGCACCGGCAGCGAAAATGTTCGGGTCATCTTTCGCGCCGCCGGCAAAGAATCTCCGCTGGAAAATGCGGAACTGGCGCCGCTCCGTCGCCCTGAAATTCCCTGCTCTTGCTTGTGCATTCCCTCTTCTTCCAATGATTCCCTGTTGGTGTGCGCAGGGAATTGCGTGAGAAGTCGGTGCCATCAGCACTGCGTCGCCAGCCACGCATTCCGCCGTTAGCCGGGCTCCCGAAAAGACCCCAGCATAGGCCGGAAATCCCGAACTTTTGTGCATACGGCACGAAACTGACATGCCGCCGTCGTGGCGGCATGTCCGCTTTCGGGGATGAAACGGCCCCTTGGGTGCATCGCGGAATCAACGCGAATGGACCCACAGCGGACAATCCCTTGGTAATAATGCATCAAACTGGTGATAGGTGCTAAGCCATGTTGGAAACTGACAAGGGGTTCGCCGGCTCGATCCCCGAAAACTACGACCGCTATATGGTGCCGTTGATCTTCGAGCCGTACGCTGCGGATATTGCACGACGCGCGGCGTCCTTGTCGCCAAGCGCCGTTTTGGAAACCGCCGCGGGCAGCGGGGTTGTCACCCGCGCCTTGGCGCCAAGACTGCCTCCGGATGCAAGCTATATCGTAACCGACCTCAACCAGCCGATGGTCGACTATGCCGCATCGCGACAACCTCCCGACACTCGTATCAAGTGGCGTCAAGCGGATGCTCTGGCGCTGCCATTCGAAAATGCGGCGTTCGATCTCGTTTGTTGCCAATTCGGCGCGATGTTCTTTCCCGACCGCACATCTGGCTACCGCGAAGCACGGCGAGTTTTGAAGCCCGGAGGACAGTTTTTATTCAACGTATGGGATCGCATCGAGGAGAACGTTTTCGCGGATGATGTGACGAATGCTCTCGCAAGAATGTTTCCGAAAGATCCGCCGCGCTCGCGCACCCGATGCAGCGCCTGTAGGTCCAGTTGCTCCGCGGTCTTGGTCGCCACGAACTTCATCGTCGGGCGCTGCACGGCTTCGGCAATCGCTTCGGCATCGTTGAAGTCGTTCTTCTGTCCCTTCGAATAGGGGCGGACATATCTGGCCGGCATCAGCCGGGCATCGTGTCCAAGGCTATTTGGCTTACGACTGAGATGATGCGCGCCGACGCAGGCTTCCATGCCGACCAGGCAGGGTGGCATGTTGGCAAAACGGGCCTCGACCTGGCCGCGTGACCACTTCTGCCGCAGCACAGTGGCGCCACGCGTATCGTGGCCCACAACGTGGAACGAGTTCTTCCCGATATCGATGCCGATCACGGCGATCGCGGTATTGGGTGTCTGAGACATGGCGTGCTCCTTGTCTTTGGCGCCCCCTTGCCAGCTTCGCTTGCTGGCGGGGCAGGAGCACGGCCGGACCATCCCATTAACGGACATCGTCCCGATGCGTGATTGTGGCGGGGCGCCGCACGGTGTAATTTTGACGATTGATAAGAACAGCTGCCGCCCTGTTTTGCGCGCAAGGGGGACAATCATGGTTGAGAAGGGCGTTGCCGTCGCTCATGCGGACGAGGCTGAATCCGCGATGATTTTCAACGAAGTATTGAGCAGCGAAGCCGAGATCGACAGCATCATAGGGCGGCCAAATTCACGGGTATTGGCTAAAGTCACGAACAGGCTTGATGATCTTTGTCGCGAGTTTATCGCTGCATCGCCGTTTCTGGTTGTTTCGTCCTCAGATTCTCAAGGTCGGATGGATTGCTCGCCGAAAGGTGATCCGGCTGGATTCGTTCTTGTCCTCGACGATTGGACGCTCGCGATTCCCGAACGACCGGGGAACCGCAGGGCCGACACATTTCGAAACGTTCTGCAAAATCCCAAGGTCGGACTCGTATTTCTCATCCCCGGAAAAGGGGAAACGCTCAGAATTAATGGGACGGCGCGGATAGTTCGCGACTCCTGGCTACGGGAAAAGTTGGCGCACAAGGGAATAGTGCCGGAATTGGCACTCGTCGTGAGAGTCGAGGAGGTGTTTGCGCATTGCACGAAATGCATGGTGCGCTCAGAACTCTGGAAGCCTGAATCTTGGAAGCCCGAGGGCATGCAGTTCACCATTGCATCGGCAATGGTCGCGCACGGAAAACTCGAACTCTCGGTTCAGGAAATGCAAGCCATCGCGGATGAACGGGTGCGAACCAGTCTTTATTAGGATGAGGACTCGCAAAAGGGCGTGTGCTCGGACGTCCATAATTGATCCTGATCGACCAACACAGCTTCGGGAAGGAGGCTTCATGGACAGCGAAGCAACCGCACAGAAAGCTCGAGTTAGAGCGCAGTTTGATACCGCCGCATTGGAGTATGACACGGGCCCAGGATGCTTTGCCTATTTTGGTAAGCGTTTGGTGCAATCGGCGGAAATATTACCCGATCACCGAGTACTTGACGCGGCAACCGGCCGAGGAGCAGCTTTTTTTCCCGCTGCTGAGCTTTTGAGTAACGCAGGTGAGATCGTCGGCATCGACCTTTCGGATGAAATGGTGCGCGCCACAAATGCGGAAGCAACGCGGAGGGGCGTCCTTGGACGTGCTCAGGTCATGGATGCGGAGCACTTGGTGTTCAAGGACGCTACTTTTGATCGTGTGCTATGCGGATTTGGGATTATGTTCTTTCCTGATCAATTGCACACTCTCGGAGAGTTCCAACGAGTGCTGAAACCCGGAGGACTGCTAGCTGTTTCAACATGGAGAGTAGCACAAACAAGTGAAATTCTGGCCGCCATGGACGAGTTGGGAATGAAGAGGGAGCAGGCGCCCGGCTGGATCGCCGAACCAGAGAAACTATCAAGCCTCTTGATTAGAGCGGGGTTCACTGACGTTTCAGTACGCATCGAATCTCATTCATTCAAATACGTGGATGTCGAGGAGTATTGGCAACAAGCGCGCGGAACCGGGCTGAGGCGCACGTTGGATAATTTGGATCCCGGAGATGCTGAACGGCTGCTCACTGCTCTAAGGAGGCGGGTGTGTTCTGGTGGGGCAAAGGGATTTAGTTCGGTGTCGACGGCGCTCATAGGGCTGGGGCGGCGTTAGCCCTGAACGGAAGGAATATTGGGACCATTCACAGATGAGAGGTTGGCTGCCTGCTAACGGTTGAAGCTTATTCGCTTGCATGATCACCCCCCACAAGCTGGCGCAGGTCGCGGCAAGTGAGACGATCTGGACGACTTCTCTTATTGGCACCAACCGGCAGTTAGAGGGCGGGCAGAGCATGTCCGCTCTGCCCGGTACTTCAGACATCAACTTGTTCCGCTATTGCCAGGGCGTCATCGACCTCAATGCCGAGATATCTCACTGTGCTTTCGATCTTGGTATGCCCAAGCAAGAGCTGGACCGCCCTGAGATTGCCTGTCCGTCGATAGATCAGCGTCGCTTTTGTGCGTCGCAACGAATGCGTGCCAAACAGCCTCGGGTCCAGCCCGATGCTTCCGATCCAGTCCGATACGAGCCGCGCATATTGGCGGGTTGTCATATTGCGGTCAGGGCCGCGACGGCCGGTGAACAAGAACTCGCCGGGCCGTTTGCCGGTGGCCTTTAGATAATCATCGACCGCCTGGCGGGTCTGCTCGCTCAATTCAAATCTGACAGGCCGCCCGGTTTTCTTCTGCCGGACCGTTGCGCGATCCGCCGTATATCCGCCAGCGGCGACATCCTCGACCCGGATGGCGACGACATCACAGCCACGAAGCTTGCTGTCGATTGCCGACCGTAATCGGTCTGACCTGGGGATGACGGCGGC
>JAUSQH010000118.1 GCA_030652895.1 Alphaproteobacteria bacterium | reverse complement strand
TTACCGCAATTCTGGCAGAACATATTCAAAACTCCACAGGGTTGCCCGCGCGCGAGGCTGCGACCGGCGATCTGTTGCGCAATGGTGAAGTTTTAGTGGCGCCGGGGAACTATCATATGACTGTGGTTCGTAAAGGTGCGGATAAAGTAATTCAACTTGACCAAACTCCACAGATTAATTACTGCCGCCCGGCCGTAGATCCACTTTTTAAGAGCGTTTCCGCGGCGTATGGTTCAGGGGCGCTTGGAGTGATATTGACCGGAATGGGCCATGATGGGCGTGACGGCGCGCGCCAAATGGTTGAAGCCGGCGGCACAATTGTGGCTCAGGATGAAAAAAGCAGCGTGGTGTGGGGGATGCCGGGTGCTGTTGCGGAAGCGGGTTTATGCAGTGCAGTTATTCCGTTGCCTGAAATGGCTTCCTGGATTGTGCGCTATACTCAAGGAACTGGAGCATGAAGCCTGGCGACTTTGAATATTTGGCGAATTTTTTGAAAACCAGCTCAGGGCTCGTGCTGGGTCCCGACAAGATGTACCTTGTGGAGAGCCGCTTGCTGCCGATAACGCGAAAGCGCAATCTGCCTGGCTTGACGGAACTTGTTCATGAATTGAGGCGTGGCAGGGATCAAAGTCTTACTCAGGATGTGGTGGAAGCAATGACCACGAATGAGTCATTCTTTTACCGTGACAAAACACCCTTCGATAATTTGCGCGCAGAGGTGTTGCCAAAATTTCTTTCTACCCGTAAGACGCAGCGTCAACTCCGCATTTGGTCGGCCGCGGCCTCGACAGGGCAGGAGCCTTATTCCATAGCAATGGTTTTGAAGGAGATGGCGGCTTCTTTTCCGGGCTGGCGCCTTGATATTCTGGGGACAGATATTTCCAAGGAGGTTCTCGAAAAAGCCCGCGCCGGAATGTACAGTCAGTTTGAGGTGCAGCGTGGTTTGCCAATTCAGATGCTGGTGAAATATTTCAAGCAGATTGGCGAAATGTGGCAGGTCGATTCCTCGTTGCGCGCGATGGTTCAGCTCAGGGAAGGAAACTTACTCGGAAGTTTTACCGGATTCGGGATGTTCGACATTATCTTCTGCCGCAATGTGCTCATTTATTTTGACCAGGCGACGAAGAAGGATGTGCTTGAGCGAATGGCAAAACTGATGCCGGACGACGGGGTATTGTTCCTTGGCGCTGCGGAAACTGTTCTTGGATTGACGAATGCGCTTGTGCCCGTAAATGGGCTTCGCGGTGTGTATACCAAGGCGGCTTCTGTCGCAGTCAAATCGGCGCCGCCGTCTCAGATCAGGACGCCAGTTCCTGCGGCAGCGGCCAGATAGGGGATATCAGGCATATTTTGAGATAAAAAAACCCGCTGGGAGCGGGTTTTTTTATTTATTCAGTATGCTAAGCGGCTTTTTCTTTGTTAGACGCTGGCGTTTCAGTGTCACGCAAAACGTAACCGCGGCCCCAAACAGTCTCAATATAATGTTCGGACCCGGTAGCGGCCGCCAGTTTCTTGCGCAGCTTGCAGAT
>JAUSQH010000114.1 GCA_030652895.1 Alphaproteobacteria bacterium | reverse complement strand
CGCACAGTCTACGAAGCTCACGCAGCACTTCGGGTGTATGAAATTTCATACCGCCCGCGCCCTGCACCAGCGGTTCGACAATCACGCCGGCGATTTCGCGGTGATGCGAACGCAGGAACCCATCCAGCGCGTCACGCTGTTCGCGGGTGCGCGGCAGATCAACCATATACTGTTCCAGCAGTGCACCCTTGAACAGGCTGTGCATGCCTTCATCGGGATCGCATACAGACATCGCGCCCAGCGTGTCGCCGTGATAGCCGTCCCGGAAGCAGACGAATTTCGTGCGGCCTTTGTGTGCACGATTGATCCAGTATTGCAGCGCCATTTTCATGGCGATTTCTACCGCTACGGACCCGGACTCCGAAAAGAACACATGATTGAGGTTGCCCGGCGCCATTGCCGCCAGCCGTGCCGCGAGACGGCTGGCGGGTTCATTCACCAATCCTCCCAGCATGACATGCGGCATGCGCGTTGCCTGATCGATAATGGCGGCGCGGATATGCGCATGATTATAGCCATGACAGGCCGTCCACCAGGATGCGATGCCGTCAACCAGTTGCCGCCCATCCGCGAGGTGAATGTATGCGCCTTCCGTCGCCACCGCCGCCAGTGGTTCCGCCGCGGTTTGCATTTGGGTATAGGGTAGCCAAAGATGCTTTTTGGCATCATTCAGCCAGTCCACCGTCTCACCATGTAAGTTCTGTTGCGCCATGGCGGCACTTTAGCCTGTTTTGCGGAATTTTTCATCGAGTCCTTGTGGTAAGTCCCACTTTGCGCAACGATGCGAAAAAAGTGGCAGGGGACAGGAAATATGGTGGCGCTAGCCGGCTTTACCGAACGCAGTTTTAGTCATGATGGCAAGGCCAAGCCGGTTTATTGGCGTGGCAGCGGTCCCGGCGTGATCGTTATGCACGAAATTCCGGGCATTACGCCGTCCCTGCTACGCTTCGCGCAATGGGTAACAGATGCGGGTTTCACGGCGATTGTCCCGCATCTTTTCGGTGAACCGGGGCGGGACAACAGTTACGGCTATATGGCTAAATCCATGGCCCAGGTGTGCATTTCCCGTGAATTTTCGGTGCTTGCGTCGAGCAAATCCAGCCCGGTGACCGACTGGCTGCGCGCTTTGTGCCGATCGGTGCATACGGAACTGGGCGGGCGCGGTGTGGGGGCCATCGGCATGTGCGTGACCGGAAATTTCGCGCTTAGCCTGATGATGGAGCCCTGCATGATGGCCCCGGTGCTGAGCCAGCCCTTTCTGCCCTTAGCCATCGGTAAAACCCGCTGCGCCGCACTGCATGTCAGCCCGCAGGAACTTGATACCGTCAAACGCCGGGTGGCGCAGGGCGAAAAGGTGCTGGGGCTGCGCTTTACCGGAGATTTCACCAGTCCCGGCGCGCGCTTTGAAACCCTGCGGCGCGAACTTGGTGATGGCTTTGAGGGAATAGAGATTGACAGCAAATTCGGCAACCCCGATGGCAATCCGCTGGCCCATAGTGTGGTGACCACTGATCTGGTGGACGAAGCAGGTCATCCGACGCGCGTCGCGCTGGATCGGGTAATTGCATTTTTTAAGGAACGGCTGGAATAAGTGGAGAAATACAATGTCCCTATCGGACTTTACTGAGCGCAGTTTCACCCATGACGGCAAGACGAAGCCGGTCTTTTGGCGCGGAACAGGTCCCGGCGTCGTGATCATGCATGAAATTCCGGGCATTACGCCACAAGTTATCCGATTTGCAGAACGGGTGTCCGACGCCGGTTTTAGCGCCGTACTGCCAAACCTGTTTGGCGAGCCGGGCAAGGCAATCAGCACCGGCTATATTCTGAAAGAAGGGGCCCGCGCCTGTATTTCCCATGAATTTACAGTTCTTGCCGCACATAAATCCAGCCCGATCACGGATTGGCTGCGCGCTTTGTGCCGCAGCGTGCATTCTGAACTGGGGGGAAAGGGCGTTGGCGCCATCGGCATGTGCCTGACCGGTAATTTCGCGCTTAGCCTGATGATGGAGCCGTGCCTCATGGCGCCGGTGCTCAGCCAGCCGTCGCTGCCGTTTCCCGTCGGCAAGGCGCGCGCGGCGGCATTGCATGTCAGCCCGGAAGAGTTGGCGAATATCAAACGCCGGGTGGCGGCGGGGGATAAGGTCCTGGGCCTACGCTTCAGCAAGGATCCGGCCTGCCCGCCGGCGCGGTTTGAAACTTTGCGGCGCGAGCTTGGCGACGGCTTCGAGGGTATAGAGATTGACAGCAAATTCGGAAATCCGGATGGAAACGCCACCGCCCATAGTGTGGTGACGACCGATCTTGTGGACGAAGCAGGACAACCGACACGCCAGGCGCTGGATCGGGTCATCGGCTTTTTCAATGAACGGCTGAAGTAAACGACAACGAACAACAGGGAGATACGGACAATGCGCGACGTAGCGGGAAAAGTAGCCTTTATAACAGGTGCGGCCAGTGGCATGGGGCTTGGCATGACCAAAGCCTTCACCAGGGC
>JAUSQH010000113.1 GCA_030652895.1 Alphaproteobacteria bacterium | reverse complement strand
AGTGTCTTTCGTCAGAGCGTAAATCGCTTCATCAGAAAGTAATGCACAGCGTTGCGGATTTAAGCCGAAAAAGGCTTCCTCGTGCCCGGGCCATTTGTTCTCCACCACGGACCAGTTAAACCCGGCCTGGAAAATCCGCTTGGACATCGCGGATAACCAGCGGTCGTCCGTCACGTTGGCGAGCGCACGCCCGGTCTTGGCCGCAGGCAGAAGCTTTTCAAGTTCTGCCGTGCCCCCTTTCGTTTGGCGGCGATTGCAAGAAGTTGCTTTAACGAACGCATGTTGTAATCTTTCCCTCAATACGCCGAAATTGAAACTACGGGGATTAATTCGTTAAGCTCTACCCGCCTCACTTAACAAGCAGTCTGCGGTATTTTAAGGGAAAACAGCAATGAACAAAAACTCCGTTCGGCCCTTCGGCCAATATGTGAACACCAAAGAAGGCTGGATCGACCGGCGCATTTTCCATGACCGCGAAATTTACGAGGCGGAACTGGAACAGATTTTTGCGCGCTGCTGGCTGTTCGTTGCCCATGAATCGCAAATCTCCCAGCCCGGCGATTTTCTGACCACCTATATGGGCGAAGATGCGGTCATCGTGTCACGGCGCAAGGATGGCGGCATCGGGGTCTTTCTCAACAGCTGCCCGCATCGCGGCAACCGCGTCTGTTTTGCCGATGCTGGCAATACGCGGCAATTCATCTGCAATTATCATGGCTGGTCATTCGGCAATGACGGCAGTCTGATGGGGATGCACGAGGAATATGTCTACAAGCAAGATCCGGCCTTTGATAAATCCAAACATGGCCTGGTCAATGCGCGGGTGGAAACCTGGAAGGGGCTGGTTTTCGCCACCTTTGCCGAGGACGCACCCAGCCTGAAGGACTATCTGGGTGCGTTCGCCTGGTATCTTGACATGATACTGGACACCGATGAAGGCGGCACCGAGTTCGTTCCCGGCACAGTGCGCAACGTTTTGAACTGCAATTGGAAATTCCCGGCGGAAAATTTTCATGGTGACGCCTATCATGTGGGCTGGACCCATATGGCGGGATCGCTGGCCTATGGCGGCAAGCCGTTCGCCGGGGATCAGAACACGTCATTTCAGATGACCGCGCAAGGCCATGGCTGGGAATCCGGCTATGACGGGGCCGATATGCGCGGCCTGGGCAGCATGGCAATCGCGCAATATGTAATGCAACAACGTCCACTGATTGAACGCCGCCTGGGGCCGGAGCGCGCCAAGATGATTGGCGCCATCGCATCGGTCAGCACGTTTCCCAATTTCTCGTTTTTGCCGGGTATCAATACATTCCGCGTCTGGCAGCCCAAGGGGCCGGACAAGACGGAAATCTGGGCCTGGGCGCTGGTCAACAAAAATGCGCCCGAAGAGGTGAAGCAGGATATTCGCCGCTTCGCCATGCGGTCCTTTTCGCCCAGCGGCATGCTGGAAATGGACGACGGCGAAAACTGGGAAAGCGCGACCCGCGCCAATAAGGGGGTGGTAACGCGCCGACAGAAACTGCATTACGGCATGAACCGGCTCGCCCCAGATGGGCCATCCAATTATCCCGGCCGGGTGCGCCAGGGCCAGATGGGCGACAATAACCAGATGGCCATGTATCAGCGCTGGGCCGATCTGATGGACGCGCAAAGCTGGGCCGATGTGCCCAACCGGGATTTACAAAAGGCGGCGGAGTAAGTGCGATGAGTTCTGTCACTATTGAGCTGCTTCACGAGGTTGAGCAATTCCTGTATCGTGAGGCGCGCCTGCTGGACGCTGAGCAATTCGAGGCCTGGCTGGAACTGCTGACCGAAGACATTCATTACTGGATGCCTTCCATTC
This sequence comes from Alphaproteobacteria bacterium, assembly GCA_030652895.1. Classification (GTDB taxonomy): domain Bacteria; phylum Pseudomonadota; class Alphaproteobacteria; order UBA11222; family UBA11222; genus UBA11222. The sequence continues at coordinate 6,401 of JAUSQH010000113.1, read as the reverse complement.
AGAACCGTTACCGCCGCGATAGAACCCCGGCCCATTCTCCCGATCATATGGCGCTGTTCGACGAAGATCTGAACAGCCTGCAATTGCGCATCAAGCGGTTTAACACCGGCGTCGCCTGGCCCGAAGACCCACCCACGCGCCATTGTCACGTGATCACCAATATCGAGGTGGAACTGACCGGCAACCCCAACGAATACAAAGTCTATTCAGCGTTCGTGAATCACCGCAGCCGCATCGAACAGGACGAAGACACCATGATGGGGCGGCGCGAAGATGTGCTGCGCCGGGTTGACGGCGTACTCAAACTGGCGCGGCGCAAAATCATCACGACACAAAGCACAATCCTGGCGAAGAATCTGAGCGCGTTTCTCTATATTGCGTCGAAAACGATCTGTGTGAACTTATCCACGGGTAGAAAGCCTTTGCCCCAATCAGCGTCCAGATCGGCCAGAGGTTTTGAGGCCGCCCATTCTTCGGCGGTTTTGCCTGCCGCCTTTGCGGCCGTCACACGCTCGCGCACGGTTACCACCATGGCGCGGAAGCGCACCAGATCGGCCCTGGTCGCCAGCGGCCCGTGCCCCGGAATGATTTTGGTTTTATCGTCGGCCAGCGCCAGCACCGTATCCGCCGATTTGATAATCCCATCCAGCTTGCCGCCAGAACTGGTGTCTACAAACGGGAACACACCGTTGACGAAAGTATCGCCCGTGTGAATGACGTTTGCCGACGGCCAATGGATGATCGCATCCCCGTCTGTATGGGCGGGGTCCACATGTATCACACGTGCGGTTTCACCATTCTGATGCAGGGCTATCATGTCATCAAATGTAATCACCGGCAACGCACCCGCAGCGGCGGGCGGAACGGCCATCTTAAAGGCTGCGAGTTCGCCGCCCTTGGCCATCCGGGCGCGCACTGCCTCATGGGCGATGATGGTTGCGCCCGCCTTGCCGAAATTTTCGTTGCCGCCAGTATGATCGCCATGCCAATGGGTATTGACGACATATTTGACTGGTTTGTCGGAAATTGCCTTGACCGCAGCCATAATTTTTTCAGATAGCGGAGCATACTGGTCATCGATCAGATAAACGCCGTCAGCCCCGGCGGACACGCCAATATTGCCGCCTGCACCCATCAGCATATACAGCGTGTCGCTTAATTTGGTGGTCGTGATCTCAACTTTGGAAAAATCCTGCTGCGCCAATGCAGGTGTCAGCATCGCCGTGCCCAATGTTACACCCAGTGCAATATTCATCAAAATTGAACGCATGACCGGTTCCCCCAATAAATGTCCGCTTAGAGATACAGCCTAATGAACCATACTGTCGCGTTCAAGCCCTAACGCCCGGACCGCCTTTCCAAGCGTTTCGTCCGGTGTTCCGCCCGCATCGACGCGCGCCCAGCTGATGCTTCCAGTGTCATATTCAAGTTGCTGGCGCACGACGGCGGCATTCGCATCAGAGGCGTCGCCACGACGCGCGCCAACCCGGTTCGCCAAAACCTCCGGCGGCGCGTCAAGCCACAGGCCCTGAAACGGTACACCTGCTTCATGCGCTATGGCCTCAATCGTTGCGCGTTCTTCGGCGCGGGCGTACACCGCATCGGCAATCACGCTGTGTCCGGCGCATAGCGCCGCGCGGGTGCGCTTGACTATACAGGCATAAACTAATGCGCTGCTTTCAGGTGTGTAGGCCGCAGAGGGCAACGGCTCTAACAGCGGCATACCTGCCAGTTGCTTGCGAATTTCGTCGCTGCGCAAAATCACCGCGCCTGGAAGTGCGCCGACATTGGGCGCAAGGGCGCGCGCCAGAACGGATTTGCCGCTGCCGGACAAACCCGACACGGCAATCAGGCGCGGGGGTGGCGGGCGCAAGAAACTCTGCGCCAGTTCAAAATATTCCCGGGCGTCGGAAATCAGCCCTGCATTGTCCGGTTGCGCGCGTGACGTTTGCGCCATGACAAAGGCCCGCACCCCCGCCCGGCTGGATAAAAATACCGGCAGCAGGCCCAAACCTTCGATACAGGCTTCGGCGCTTGCTGGCGAAAGCTGTGCGATATACTGATTCAGACAGTGATTGGCGTGTTGTTTAAGTCCGCGCCGCCATAAGTCCATCAGCAAAAACGCCAGATCATAGAGAATATCAATCTTCGCGATTCTGTCATTGAAGGTAATGCAATCAAACGGCGTGGGCTCGCCATCCTGGCAGAAGATATTTGCAAGATGCAGATCGCCGTGGCAGTGGCGTACCCATCCAGCCTCCCTTCGGGCATCCAGCAGCACTGTGTTGCTGTCCATTTGGGTAAGGCTCGCGTCGCGCAATGCATTAATTGCTTCGATCTGAAATACCGTTCCCGAAAAATCACGATACTCGGCATCGTTGCTCATCAGGGTGCGGCGAAAATCGGCGACGCCGCCAACGTCATATTCCGGCGCAAGCGCGGTGTGAAATACCGCAATGCTGTGCGCCAGCCGGGCGATCAGCGGTATATCCAATGTCCCCCTTGACGCCATGTGATCAAGTAGCGCCTCGCTGGCAAACCGGCGCATCTTCACAGCCCACTCCACAGGAACGCCTTTGCCGTCAAGGGCCATACTTCCATCGGCCTCAAGCGTTACTGCTACACTGTCAAGATAGAGTGAGGGCGCTGTGCGCCGGTTTAGCGTCACCTCGCGTTCGCAATCTTCACGGCGTAAATCCGGCGTCGAAAAATCGAGATAGCCTAGGATAACTGGCTTTTTGATTTTATAGGCGTGGGGGCCGGCCAGAAAAACCATTGAAATGGACGTTTCGATTACCTGCACCGGCTCGGATTGCACATATGCCGCAGGCGTCACGAGAAAATCGGCAACCTTGCGCCAAATATCCATTGTCAGTCATGGAAAGCGGGGTCTTTTTCCAACCCTGCCGGATCCTGATGAATGATCACCTCGGCGCCGGGGAAAGCTTCCTTCACCTTTGCCTCGACCTCGTCGGCAATTTCGTGCGCGTCATGCAGCGACATGTTCGGCTGCATTTCGAGATGCAGCTGAATAAACGGCGTCGTACCCGCAAGCCGTGAACGCACATCGTGGATGTCCATCACCTCGTCATGGCCAAGGGCGATCTCGCGCACCTTTTTGCGGTCTTCATCCGGCAACTCGCGATCCATGATCTGATCGTAAGAGGCACGAAATATCTGCATGGCGCTATAGCCAATCCAGCCGGAAATTCCCAGGGCGATCAGCGGGTCCGCCAGCGGCAACGCGAAACGCCCCGCCAACACCAGCCCGGCAATAACCCCAAGATTCAGCATTATATCGCTGGCGTAATGCAATGCGTCCGCGCCAATCGCCAACGATCCGCTGACGCGGGAGACATAACGTTGAAAAGCGACAAGGGCGATGGTCAGCACCAGTGCAAAGATGGTCACGATGATGCCGATGTCGCTTTGTTCTACCATCTGGGGTTTAAACAGGCGCTGCACCGATTCAAACCCCAGAAATACTGCGGAACCGCCTATGAACGCCGCCTGCCCCAGACCCGCAAGGGCCTCCGCCTTGCCATGGCCAAAACGGTGATGTTCGTCAGCAGGCTGCAAGGAATGGCGCACGGCAACCAAATTCAACAGGGACGCGGCGCCATCCAGAATGGAGTCAATCAGTGTGGCAAGAATAACCGTGGCGCCAGTGGCGTACAGCGCGCCGGTTTTTACGGCTATCAAGATCGCCGCAACACCGACCGAGGCATAGGTGGCAATGCGCATCAATCGCGCAGCACGGGAGGGCGCAACAGGTGACGAAAGGTCTGTCTGAAATAAGCTCATAAGCAGCCATTCATAGCAAAAAACGGGCTAGGGGTAAAGCAGGCCACACGTCCAGGGCGCGTCCGGAGATTGGCGCGTAAACAAAAACCGGTCATGCAAACGGAAATAGCGGTCCCGCCAGAATTCGATGCCAATGGGGACGACACGAAATCCGGACCAGAATTCGGGGCGCGCCACGTTATCGGGGAATATTGCGGCAAATTCCTCAACCCGGCGTTCCAGTACCGCACGCGCCTCCAGCGGCTCAGACTGATACGACGCCCAAGCGCCGATCTGCGCCTGACGCGGGCGGGTGGCGAAATAGGTATCAGCTTCGGCATCCGTCACCGATAACGCTTCGCCGATGATGCGAACTTGCCGGTTCAGGCTTTTCCAGTGAAAACACAATGAAACACGCGGGTTTTCCCTTATCTGCTGGGCTTTGGCGCTGCCCATATTTGTGAAGAAGATAAAACCACGTTGTTCCGGCCGGGCGTCTTCCCCATCCATACCATTCAGCAACACTATGCGTAGATCCGGCCACCCATCATCACCCGCTGTCGCCAGTGACATCGCGTTTGGCGCGGATTCCTTTGCGGCCGCCTCGCTGAACCAGGTTTCGAACAGCACAAACGGATCACTTAAATCAATCGGCCCCGCATTGGGGTCACCCTGCCCACTGGATGCGCCGGTATTTACGGCCATGGTGCTCAACCTCTCCCTGATACCCTACCCTTTAGCTTTACACCGACTAATAACGTTTTACCGCCATATTTTCGCCTTGCTTGGCGTGAATTCTATACAGAAGCACCGCAGTGATATGCTGCTGGAATATAAATTCAAATTTTATGTTGGATTACGCTATTCCACACTACATATAGGTGTATGAGCGCACCGTTGGTTCGTAGCCGGGGTGCATGAAAATTGAATTGTCGTGAGGGAAAACATGAACCGGATTTTGAACGTTCTGATGGGTGGCGCAATGGCAATCTCGTTGGTGGCCTGCGATACCGAGGCTGGACAAAAGCAGCAGGCCGGCACCCTGTTGGGCGCAGTCGGCGGCGCGCTCGCCGGTTCGGCAATTGGTGACGGTAGGGGCCAGATGGCGGCCATTGCAGTTGGTACATTACTTGGCGCAGGCATTGGCCAGGAGGTCGGCAAATCGCTTGACCGGGCGGACCGGACCGCCATGCAACAGACGATGACGCGCAGCCTGGAAAGCTCTCCCTCGGGGCAGAGGACGGAATGGCGCAATCCGGATAGCGGCAATTATGGCGCCTACACGCCGCAACCGGCCTATAAGACCGCTTCCAACCAGACTTGCCGCGAGTTCCAGCAAACCATTACAGTGGGGGGCAGGCAGGAAAGCGGGTATGGTACCGCTTGCCGGCAACCGGACGGGAGCTGGCAAATTCAAAATTAAGGTTTGGGTGAAATATTCTTCGAACGGGAACATTCTAAGGGTCGCCAAGTATGAAAGGCCCTGGTTGACCGTTTACAGGTATGTGAGGGAAGTGCGCGGTGCGTGATCCGTATGAAGTGCTGGGTGTGCCCAAGACCGCCTCGGCGGCCGAGATCAAGGCTGCCTTTCGCAAACAGGCCAAACAGTGCCATCCCGACACCCATCCCGGCGACAAAAAGAAAGCCGAGCGGTTCCGGGAAATTTCGACGGCGCATGAAGTGCTGTCGGATCGTGCAAAGCGTGCACAGTTTGATCGCGGCGAGATCAATGCGGATGGCAGCCCGCGCGCGCCTCAGCGCGCATACAGCCACGCCGGACAACGGGCGGGCGGCGCGCCGTTTGGATTTGAGGCGGATGTCAACGATGACTTCCTGTCCGAATTTTTCAGCGGGCTGCGCGGTGGCCGCCGTCAAACCGTTCGCGCACGCGGCGAAGATGTACGCTACCGTTTGAACACTTCCTTTATCGATGCTGCCAAGGGAGGCAAGGAACGTATCACCTTGTCCAACGGCAAGACCCTGGATGTGAACATCCCCGCCGGGGTGCAGGAGGGCAAGCAGATACGATTGCGCGGCCAGGGCGAACCGGGAGTGGGTGGCGGCCCCCCAGGCGACGTACTGATTGAGATAGCCATCTTGCCCCACCCCATGTTCGTGCGCGAGGGCAATGATATTCATCTGATATTGCCGATCAGCCTGCAAGAAGCCGTGCTGGGAGCGAAAATAGCCGTTCCCACCATTGATGGCCCGGTTACCATGAATGTGGCGAAGGGTGCAAATAGCGGCACAAAACTGCGCCTGGCGGGCAAGGGCTGTGTTAAACCCGGGGCCAAAGGCAGTACTGTTGCGCGCGGCGACCAGATCGTAACCTTGCAGGTCCGCCTGCCCGAAAAGCCCGACGACGCGCTCAGCGCCTTTGTCAAGGACTGGGTGCCGAAGCATCCCTATGATCCGCGGGCAAAATTAAAGATCAATTAGCCGCGGTCTTAACCATACTGAAACCGGTATGTGCTTGCTGTTGACGCGTAAGCACGTTAAGCCGTGCGGTCCGGCATCTCGAAGATGGCCGGTAATTTAATCCAAGGATATTCATGCTTATTCGTAACATCGCCATCATCGCACATGTCGATCATGGCAAGACAACACTGGTTGACCGG
>JAUSQH010000076.1 GCA_030652895.1 Alphaproteobacteria bacterium | reverse complement strand
TCATTTCACCCAGGCCTTTATAGCGCTGTATGCTGATGCCCTGACTGCCAATCTGCTTGATGGTTTCGAACAATGCGGTGGGAGAGGCAATGGTGTATTCGTTATCTTTACGGCGCAACGTGGCGGAACGGCGGAAAACCGCCTGCAGCTCGGGCACTTCCGCATTCAGACGGCGGGCCTCCGCGCTGGCCAGCAGCGGGGCGTCGATTTCATATGCCTCGCGTACGCCGCGCACATCGCGGAAAAAGCGCAATCCGCCTGTTTCGGTCGCTTCACCTTGCCAGCCGCGATCTTCTTCCGCAGTATTCTGATCGAGAGCCGCAGCAATCGCTTGCGCCACGCGCGTTGCCTCGACCGGATCATCCAGCACGTCAGGTGTCAGGGCGCCTGCAATTGCCACTTGCTCGATAATGAAATCCGGATATTTGCCCTTTGGCAGATGGTTCAATATGGTGCGGATGCCGCGCGCATGCTCGACCAGCTCGCGCAGATCTTTACCCGCGCGCTGACTATCGTCATACAGGTGCAGCACCGCGTCCTTGACGCCGCCTGCGATTAAAAAATCTTCCATTGCTTTTTCGTCTTTAAGATATTGCTCCGAACTTCCGCGGCTGACTTTGTATAGCGGCGGTTGCGCAATATAGAGATATCCCTTCTCGATCAGCTCTGGCATGTGGCGGTAAAAAAATGTCAGCAACAATGTGCGGATATGCGCGCCGTCGACATCCGCGTCGGTCATGATGACAATCTTGTGGTACCGGGTATTTTCAATATTGAAATCATTGCGCCCGATGCCGGTGCCAAGCGCCGTGATCAACGTACCTATTTCGTTGGACGCCAGCATTTTGTCAAACCGTGCGCGTTCCACATTCAAAATCTTTCCGCGTAAAGGCAGCACCGCCTGGTTGGCCCGGTCACGGGCCTGTTTGGCGGAACCACCAGCGGAATCGCCTTCGACGAGGAATATCTCCGACTTCGCCGGATCGCGTTCCTGACAGTCGGCAAGCTTGCCTGGCAGGTTGGAAATATCCAGGGCGCTTTTGCGCCGAGTCAGCTCACGTGCCCGGCGCGCCGCATCGCGCGCCGCCGCCGCTTCGATCACTTTCGTGACAATGGTGCGGGCTTCGCTTGGGTGCTCCTCAAACCATTGTGACAGCCGGTCATTGATCAGCCCCTCAACGGCGGGGCGCACTTCGGACGACACCAGCTTGTCCTTGGTCTGGGACGAAAATTTCGGGTCGGGAACCTTGACCGACAATACGCAGGTCAGCCCTTCACGCGCGTCGTCACCGGTTAACGGCACTTTCGATTTTTTAGCCATGCCGGAACTATTGGCATAGGCATTAACGCAGCGTGTCAGAGCGCCGCGGAATCCTGCAAGGTGGGTGCCGCCATCGCGCTGGGGAATATTATTGGTAAAGCACAGCACATTTTCATGAACACTGTCATTCCACCACAGCGACGCATCCACAATAATGCCGTCTTGTTCACCCGAAATCGCGATCGGACGATCGATCAGTTTGGATTTATTGCGGTCAAGATAGTGTACAAAGGCTTCGACCCCGCCGGTATAGACCAGATCAATCTCACGCGCCTGAACGCCGCGCTCGTCGCGCATGGTGATATGTACGCCGGAATTCAGAAACGCCAATTCGCGCAACCTGTGCTCGAGCGTTTCGAAGCTATATTCCGTGTTGGTAAAAGTATCCGTAGACGGAAGAAACGCGATATGCGTTCCGCTTTTCCCAGGCGCGTCCGCGACGATGGTCAGGGGCGCTTGCGGTTCGCCGTGATGGAAACGCATGAAATGTTCTTTGCCGCCGCGCCAGATGCGCACTTCCAGCCATTGCGACAGTGCATTGACGACCGAAACGCCAACGCCGTGCAGGCCGCCCGATACCTTGTAGGAATTCTGATCGAATTTGCCGCCGGCATGCAACTGGGTCATGATCACCTGGGCCGCGGAAACGCCTTCCTCGCTGTGAATCTCGGTTGGTATGCCGCGGCCATTATCGGAAACACTGACCGAGCCGTCGGGATGCAGGATCACGACGATCCGGTCGCAATAGCCCGCGAGAGATTCATCGATAGCATTGTCGACAACTTCGTACACCATGTGATGCAGGCCAGAGCCGTCATCGGTGTCGCCAATATACATGCCCGGGCGTTTGCGCACCGCATCCAGACCCCGCAGAACCTTGATGGATTCTGCGCCATATTCGCTGGCGGCCTGCTCGTTACGGGTTTCATCACTCATTTTTTAAAAATCCTATGGTTTGTTCTGCCGTTTAGCCGGCGGCATCGGCGACCGCGCCATCCGTTACGGTAAAATATTGCGCGCGCGTGCCCATGGCGTCAAACAGCGCCCTGTCGGTTCCTGTCATCCAGGTTTGCGCACCAAGGTCGCTGATGGCGTCATACAGCGCCGCGCGCCGCCTCGCGTCCAGATGCGCGACCACTTCATCCAGCAGCAACAGGGGTGTGGCGCCTGCATGCGCCAGTATGCGTGCATTGGCCAGCACAATGGAAATCAGCAGTGCTTTTTGCTGTCCGGTTGAACAGTCACCCGCAGGCATCCTGGTTTCACCGTGCCAGACCAGAAGATCGCTGCGGTGTGGTCCCTCCAGCGCGCGGCCCGCTTCTTTATCGCGCTGCCGTGCCGCCGCCAGCACGGCGCGATAGCGGTCTTCCACATCGACGGCCGGGGTATCGGCAAGCATGTCTTCAAGCAGGCCATCCAGCGCCAGCAACGCGTGAGGGAACGGTCCCGAATGGGCTTCCAATGCCTGGACCAGCCGCTGCAGGGTCTCACAGCGGCTGGCGGCAATGGCGACACCATGCTCCGCCATTGCAGCCTCCAGGGCGTCAAGCCACGCCGGATCGGCCCGGCGGCCCGTCATTTCGTCGCGCAGCAAACGGCTGCGTTCCTGCCGCGCCCGCTCATACGCGTTCAACCGTGCGCCATGTCCGGTATCAAAGCCAAGCGTCAGCCTGTCAAAAAACTGCCGCCGTCCACTGGCGCCCTCTGCGAACAGGCGATCCATGTCCGGGGTCAGCCAGCTGACCGCCAGAAGTTGCGCCAGCGCGGCGCTCGACGACTGGGCTGAACCATCGATACGCACCGTGCGGCGCTCTGCGGTGTGACCGCTTTCAGACGCCGGCAGCAGGCCCGTGCTTATCCGCATCGGCGCGCCGGGAATATGCGGCGCGTCAAGGCCGGCCGCCACCGCCCAGGTTTGTGCAGGCGCGCCGATCCGCGTCACTTCGGAAAGCCGCGCCCAACGCAACCCCCGCCCTGGGGCAAGGAAGGATAGTGCTTCCAGCAGATTGGTTTTACCAGCCCCGTTTTCACCCGTCAGCACCACCGGACGGCCATCCAGATTCAGGCGTGCCTGGGTGTAACAGCGAAAATCCGTGACGCTTAGCCAGCGCATCGTGGCAGAAGGAGTCCGGCTCTCGTCGCGCGGTAAAATAGTTTGCGGCGGAACACTTCGCGCTAGCACGGGCGCAAATTCCTTTCGCGCGTCACGCCACGCGCATCGGCATCAGCACATATTGCGCTGAATCATCGCCGCTATCGCGGATCAGGGCGGGTGAGTGTGCATCGAAAAACTCAAATATCGCGTTTTCGCCATCGATCTGCGCGGCGACATCCAGCAGATAACGCGCGTTGAAACCGATCTCGATCGGTGTCGATGTGTAATTGACGGCAAGTTCCTCGGTGGCGCTACCCTGATCGGGATTTTTTACCGATACGGTCATCTGATTATTGCCCAGATTGACTTTAACGGCTCGGGATTTTTCCGATGAAATAGTCGAAACCCGGTCTACCGCCTGGCGGAGGTGATGATTATCAACTTCCATTTGCTTGTCGTTGGTAGTGGGAATGACGCGGGTGTAATCGGGGAACGTGCCATCGATTAGTTTCGAGCTTAACGTCACGTGATCGAAAGCAAAGCGTATTTTGGTCGTGGTGGCGTTGACCGCGACATCGCCGGTTACGTCATCAATCAATTTGTGCAATTCCAGCACGGCCTTGCGCGGCAGGATAATACCAGGCAGCGCATCCGCGCCACCGGGGGCGGGCAATTCCACCCGCGCCAGCCGGTGCCCGTCGGTGGCGACGGCGCGCAACATATTTACGCCAGCGGTCTGCGCGATATGCAGATATATACCATTCAGGTAATAGCGGGTTTCTTCGGTCGAGATTGCAAAGCGGGTCTTATCGATCAGGCGCTTCAAATCCCCCGCTGCAATGACGAACTGCACCGCTGCGTCAGACGGTTTGCCGGCGGCTTCGCCATCCATGGCGGGAAAGTCCGCAGCCGGCAGGCTGGCAAGATAGAATTGCGACCGCCCTGCCTTTAACGAAAGGCGGTCATTGTCCGCCTCCAGGGATATTTCAACCTGTGCGCCTTCTGGCAATTTGCGAACAATGTCATGTAATGTATGCGCTGGAACCGTTGTACTGCCGGGTTGCGCGATTGTTGCAATGGCGGATTCACGCACCGCAATGTCCAGATCAGTCGCCGTCAGATCCAGCCGTCCATCGTCCGCCTGCAATAACACGTTCGAGAGGATAGGGATCGTGGTGCGCCGTTCAACAATGCTTTGCACATGGCTCAAAGAGCGTAGCAGAACCGTTCTTTCAATGGTAAATTTCATTCTCAAACCGTTCCTGTTCGCAGCCGCCTATCAGCGCCGCCAGCCGTCCTGACCGGCTGAGCGAAGGAAGCATGCATGGTACGAATCACTATAGCAGAGCGTGGGGATTCCGGCAGTAAAAACGCGTCGCATCCCAGCTTAAAGCTAGCTGGTTTCCTAGCCCTGTAAAAGCCGCTGCAGCCTCTCGACATCTTCGTTCAGCGCATTGTCGCTTTCGCGCAGCTGTTCGATACGGCGCACCGCATGTATGACCGTCGTGTGGTCGCGTCCCCCGAATTTTCGCCCGATTTCCGGCAATGAACGGGCCGTTAACTGCTTGGCCAGATACATGGCTACCTGTCGCGGCCGGGCGACCGTACGGGCGCGCCGGGCAGACAGCATGTCAGCCAGGCGGATATTGAAATATTCCGCTGCTTTGCGCTGAATTTCGTCAATGGTGATACGCCGCTCGCTGGCCCGCAGCAGGTCTTGCAGAACCTCGCGCGCCATATCCACGGTGATTGGCCGCCGCACGAGGGTTGCAAAAGCGACAACCCTTATGAGCGCACCTTCCACATCGCGTACATTCGAACTAATGCGGTGGGCCAGAAATTCCAGCACCGTTTCATCAATTTCCAGATCTGGCGTTTGACGCCGGGCGATTTCCGCCTTGCCCTGCAAAATACCAAGGCGCAGCTCATAATCCGTGGGATGGATGTCTGCGACAAGGCCCCAACCCAGACGCGAACGGATACGTTCCTCTATACCGTCCAAGTCCGACGGCGAGCGGTCGGCGGAGATAACCAGTTGCTTCTGGTGGTCGATCAGGGCGTTGAAGGTATGGAAAAACTCTTCCTGGGTCGATCCCTTGCCGCCGATGAATTGCACATCGTCCACCATCAGCACATCAACAGAACGCAACGCCTCCTTGAATGGCATTGTGTCCTTGTCACGCAGGGCCTTGATAAACTGATACATGAATTTTTCAGCCGACAGATACAGCACCGTGCGTTCCGGGTGTTGCGCGCGGATAGCATGCGCGATGGCATGCATCAGATGCGTTTTTCCAAGTCCAACGCCGCCATGCAAAAACAGCGGATTGAACGGCGGGGCGTCGGAATCCGCCACCCGGCGCGCGGCCGCATGGGCAAATTCATTGGACTTTCCGACCACGAAATCTTCGAACGTAAAGCGCGGATCCAGTGGCGCGCCAAGGCGGCCATATTGTCCGTCGCGCGGATCAATTTGACTTGCGGTTCGCATT
>JAUSQH010000071.1 GCA_030652895.1 Alphaproteobacteria bacterium | reverse complement strand
GATCGGGCCGGTGCCCATGACCGACGGATCAACGCCGGATTGCGCCCAGGACACGATGCGGGCCAGCGGCTTGATGCCGCGCTTTTCCGCCTCATCGCGGCGCATCAGGGTGACGGCCGCCGCACCGTCATTGATGCCGCTGGCGTTTCCGGCTGTAACCGTGCCACCATCCTTTTGAAAAGCCGGGCGCAAAGCCTGCATGTCCTCGATCTTCGTCCCATGGCGAATATATTCGTCTTCCGCGACCGTCGTTTCCCCCTTACGGGTCTTGATCACCACGGATACGATTTCGTCCTTGAACCGGCCCGCTTTCTGGGCGGCCTCGGCCTTGTTTTGCGAGGCGACGGCGAAGGCGTCCTGCTGCTCACGGGTGATCTGCCACTGCTCGGCGACGTTTTCAGCAGTATTACCCATGTGATACCCGTTAAATGCGTCCCATAACCCGTCTTTCAGCATGCTGTCGATCATCTCGGTCGCGCCCATCTTGACGCCATTACGCAGATGAATAACGTGCGGGGCCTGGCTCATGCTTTCCTGACCACCCGCGACCACGATATTGCTGTCGCCGTTCATGATGGCCTGAAAACCCAGCGCCACGGAGCGTAACCCGGAACCGCAAAGCTGGTTTACGCCCCAGGCCGGGGCCTGAACAGGGATGCCGGCGGCGATAGACGCCTGCCGGGCAGGGTTCTGTCCCTCGCCCGCAGTCAAGATCTGGCCCATAATGACCTCAGTGACTTCCTCACGCCCAATTCCGGCCCGGTCAAGCGCCGCTCCAATGGCAATTTTCCCCAGTTCATGGGCTGGAAGCGTGCTCAGCGTGCCATTAAATGAGCCAACCGGGGTGCGCGCTGCACCAACGATTACAACTTCGGTCATAAGATGATCCTTTTGTTTGCAATAACTTAACGGAATTACCTGAACACTGCTCTTGCGCAATGCAGCATAACGGGGCGACAATAAGCATTAATATAGTGCAGGGACGAATTATCTGCCAGCACCATAGCAGTTTTAGCATAAGGATTTATCACGTGCCGGAAGCAAAAACACCCGATGACGCCAGCGAACCCATCGTCATCAAAAAATACGCCAACCGGCGCCTGTATAATACCGCGACCAGCCGGTATGTGACGCTGGAGCAATTGAGTGAAATGGTGAAGGCCGGACAGAATTTTGCCGTCTATGACGCAAAGTCCGGCGAAGACATTACCCGCTCCGTTCTGACCCAGATCATTTTTGAAGAAGAAAGCAAGGGCGGCCAAACCCTGTTGCCGGTAAACTTTTTGCGTCAGCTCATCGGCATGTACGGCAATGTCATGCAGCCTTTTGTGCCAAACTATCTGGAAACCGTCATGGATACATTCCAGAAGAATCAGGAAACCATCCGCCAAAACTTTACCGGCGTTCTAAGCAAGGTGCCGGGACTGAAACCGTTTGAAGACATCGCAAAACAGAATATGGCGATGATGGAAAAGGCGATGCAGCGGTTCGGAGCTTTTCCGGGGGGAAAACCCCCTGCTGATAAAACCCGCGGCGCCGAACCCGCATCAAGCAATGATTCCCGAAATGATGAACTCTCCGCCCTTCGCGCCCGCATTGACGCGATGCAGGAACAACTCGAGCGCCTCGCCAAAGACGGCAAGGAATAGCTGCGCCTATTTTCGAGGGCAAAGCGCTATATTATATTTCGCGCGCGCAATCCGGCGATATCCTCGTCACTGACGCCAATGCCGCGCAAAAGCGCATCCGTGTCCGCGCCCAATGCCGGGGCGGCGTTGCGCGGGGCGGCAATACCTTCGGTGCGAATGGGCGGGGCGACCATGCGATATGAATCCCCGTTTTCATGCGCATACGTGTGAATGCCGTTGGTGGCCGCCACAAAAGGGTTTTCCAGCGCCTGCCCCACATCATAGATGGGAGCCGCAGGAACCCGGCCATCGAAATGCGCCAGCCAGTCCGCCGTCGTCCGGGTGCGAAACACATCATCCAGCAGAATATTCAGCCTGTCCCGGTTGGCCAGCCGCTGCGCCGCGTTCACGAAATGCGGATCGGATTTCCATTCCGGCCTATCCAGCGCATCACACAGGATGCGCCAGAATTTTTCCTTGTTGCACATGATAAAAATCCAGCCATCCCCGGTTGGATAAAGCTGCGACGGGGTGATGGAGGGATGCGCCGAACGCGGCAGGCGCTTTTGCACATCGCCGGTGGCAAGAAACCACGTGGCGAGATAGGACAGATTATGCAGCGCCAAATCAAACAGGCTGACATCTATGTCACGCCCCATACCGGTTGTGCGCGCCGCATGCAGCGCCGCCACCAGCCCATAGGACATGGCAAGCCCGGTCATCATGTCGATGATCGAAAGCCCCGCGCGCGCGGGCGGGCCGTCGGGCTCGCCGGTCAGAGTCAGATAGCCCGCTTCCGCCTGCATCAGATAATCAAAACCCGGCCAATCGGCGCGTGGGCCCGCGCGGCCATAGGCGCTGAGATGCGCGCACACGATCGCCGGGTTCACGTCTTTCAGCGCGTCATACGTCAGACCAAGTTTGGCATGCACATCGCCGCGCAGATTGCACGCCACCGCATGTGATGTTGCCGCCAGCTGGCGGAAAATCGCGCGGCCTTCATCGCTGCGCAAGTTCAGAGTCAGGCTTTTCTTGTTGCGGTTGAAGCTATGAAAAAATTGGCTGTCGCCGGGGCCGAAAAAATGCGGGCCGACACTGCGCGACACATCGCCACCCTCGGAAGGGTTTTCGATCTTGATAACTTCCGCGCCCTGATCCGCCAGAAACATCGTGCCATAGGGCCCCGCACCATATTGCTCCACCGCCAGAACGCGCAGCCCCAGTAATGGCAGGCCCTGTTGGCTCATGCGGGATTGCGGGCGATCAATGCGCGCGCGATGATCTGACGCTGCAATTCATTGGTGCCTTCGCCAATGGCCAGCAGCGGCGCATCGCGGT
>JAUSQH010000069.1 GCA_030652895.1 Alphaproteobacteria bacterium | reverse complement strand
ACCATCGAGAGGCCACGTTCGGTGGCGGCGCGCACCACGCCTTCGGTGAAGTACAGCCAGACCAGCAGGCTGATCCAGCGAAAGGTGTACATGCGGTGGCGCAGCAAGCCGGCCAGACACAGCAGCAGCGGCAGCACCTTGATCGCCCAGGTGCCGGTGCCGGTGGGCGCCAGCCACAGCTCCCTGGCCAGGCCGAGCACGTTGAGCCCGACCAGGCTGGCCAGGGCGATGGCCCGCATCCGCTGCATCATGGCGTCGGGTGGGGTGGGCGGCAGGGGAGGCAGCGGTGAGGCGGCGTCTGCGGCGCTGTGGGTGGTCGTCGTCATGCTGGCATCATAGCCAGCATGACCATCCATTCCGGCAAGGACGACCTAGATGCGGACCCTGTGCCACCGCCGCTGGACACCTTGCGAGACTGGCCCTGGCGCGATACCTTGCGCACCTTGCACCAGCGCTTTCGTGAAGATCGCCTGGGCGTCACCGCCAGCAGCCTGACCTTCACCACGCTGGTGGGCCTGGTGCCGCTGGTGACGGTGATGCTGGCGGTGTTCACGGCGTTCCCGATGTTCTCGTCGTTCCAGGGCGCACTGGAGACCTACTTCCTGCAAAGCCTGGTGCCCGAAGGCATCGCCAAGCCGGTGCTGAACGCGCTGACCCAGTTTGCCGTCAAGGCGCGGCAGGTCGGCTTCGTCGGCCTGCTGCTGCTGGGCGCCAGCGCCTTGGCGCTGATGTTGACCATCGACCGCACGCTGAATTCGATCTGGCGGGTGCGCAAGCCGCGGCCGATCACGCAAAGGTTGCTCATCTATGGCGCCGGGCTGACGCTGGGGCCGCTGGCGCTGGCGGTCAGCCTGACCATGACCTCGTACGCGGTGTCGGCATCGCGCGGCTTCGTCGGCGCCTTGCCCGGCGGCGTCAACCTGTTGCTGGGGCTGCTGGAGTTCGGCCTGCTCGGCGCCGTCGTGGCCGGGCTCTACCGCTTTGTGCCGAACACCGCGGTGCGCTGGCGACATGCCTGGGCCGGCGGCCTGTTCGTGGCTTTCGGTTTTGAGCTTGGCAAGCGCGGACTGGCCTGGTACGTGGAGACGGCGCCAGGCTTCTCGGCGGTCTATGGCGCTTTCGTCACGCTGCCGATCCTGCTGCTGTGGATCTACCTCAGCTGGGTCATCGTCTTGCTGGGCGCGGTGATCGCGGCTTATGCGCCGAGCCTGCAGATGCGGGTGGTGCGGCGTGCCGACACGCCGGGGCTGCGTTTCGAGCTGGCGCTGGAGATGCTGCGCGAGCTCGGGCGCGCCCACCACAGCGAGCACCGCGGCCTGACGCTGGCGACGCTGTGCCGGCGCTTGCGCGCCGACCCCTTGCAACTGGCGCCGGTGATCGAACTGCTGGTC
>JAUSQH010000067.1 GCA_030652895.1 Alphaproteobacteria bacterium | reverse complement strand
GATGCGCAAGGTGCCGGCCCCGATGCGGCCCCGGGCATCCAGAGTGGTCCACCAAGGCGCGGCGCGCAGCCTGGTGTCCTGGCGGTTCTGGCCCTGGATCAGCGGCCGATAGATGAGAAAACCGTCGGCGTCGACCGCCGCAGTCGCGCTGTCGAGCACGGCGTCCTGGCGCGGCTGGCCGCGCCAGCGCAGCCAGCCGGCATCGTGCCGCGCCGCGTCGACATGCCACGGACCGCCCTGCCAGGTCAGCTTGGCGCCGGCCAGCAACGCACTGCCGCTGGACGCGCAGGCAGTCTGGAAAGGAAACGCCAAACGGTTGTCGGCCTGGCTCGAATGCAGAGCAAAGGCGTAGCGGCCCGAAACCGCGTCGGCGGATACCGCGCCGTCGACACGCCGTTCGCGCCAGCGCGACAACACCAGGCTTTGCAACTCCCACGACGCCGCCCAGCCGCCGCCCATCTCATGGCCACGCCCCACCGCCAGCCCATTGCCGCTGAAGCCGCGCAAGCGCGCGCGGGTCGCCCAGTCGCGGGCGCCGGTCAACGCGCTGCCGCTGTCAAGATGGCGGTAGAGGTCGAGTGCGTCATGGCTGGCGACCAGCGTGGCGCGGCTGCGCGCCAGCAGGCTCCAGTGCCAGGCGCCGCTGTCCCGCGTCAGCCGGGCCTCGTCGTCGATGTAGGCCAGGTTGCGGCCGCTGCGCGGCGCCAGGTCACGCCCGTGCAGATCGCTGCTGCGCGCCAGCGCGCTGGCATCGCTGTGATGACTGGAGCGCAGCGACAGTTGCCAGCCATCGCCGTCGGCGGCCAACGCCGGCGCCGCCTGAAAGCCGCAGGCCAGCAGCAGTACGCGCGCAGCCGACGAAAAAGAGCCCGGGCGGGCCGGGCTCTTGCGCTGCGCGGTCGGCCGGGTCACAGACCCGGGACGGACACGAAACTGCCGTCGGTGAAGGTGATCAGGCCGGTGCTGCGCACCAGGGTGCCGATCTTGGTGTTGCCGCTGAAGAGATCGGAACTGGTGTCGCTCTCTTTCCAGCTCAGCTTCAGGTCGGCGCTGGCTTCGGTCAGCGCCAGCGTCCACTGGCCGTCAGTGCCCCGCGCGCCGGCGGCGCCGATCACCAGCTTGGGCGC
>JAUSQH010000063.1 GCA_030652895.1 Alphaproteobacteria bacterium | reverse complement strand
TGATGTTGCACGGAATGATGGCGCGGCCACGGGCGATTTCGTCGCGCACGAATTCCGGCGTAATGAAGTCCGGGATTTCCGCGCCGAAGCTTTCGCCATCGCGCAGCAGTTTTTCTTTTTGCGCGGCGCGGCCCATATTTTCGCGGATCGCCACATATTCCATTTCCGCTGTGACAATGCCTGCCCGCGCGTAGGCGAACTGGGTTACCGCCTTGCCGTCTTTTCCGCGCAGCGGGCGATGGCGTACAGGAAATTCCGCCGCCAGCGCTGTACCCGCGTTGCCATTGTCTTCGGGGCGCACATCGCGGCCGTCATATTCTTCCACATCGCCGCGCGCCCGCACCCAGACGTCACGCGGGCGGGCCAGCCCCTTATAGATATCTATTACCGCCGCCGGATCGCTATACGGGCCGGACGTATCATAGAGGCGCACCGGCGGCTCCTTCGCGCTTTCATGCAGATCGACATCGCGCATCGGCACGCTCACGCCAGTCTGGCTGCCTTCCACATAGACTTTACGTGACGCGGGCAGCGGCCCGGTGGTCACCGATATACGGGCGTCTTTGGCGTGGATATTCATGGCGCGTTTCCCCTATGTAAGCATACATGTGTAAGCATGTGTGTGCGGGGGGACGTCACGTAACCGGATTTAACACTATACCGGCGCTGCTTCCGTTCCCTCCGCCGGTTCTACCCGGATCAGGTTCAAAGGGTCTGCCATCTGGCATCTCAACCCTTGCGGGCTCCCCTCGGAATCAGGCAGTCTAATATGCAATACCCCGTCCATGCAACGGCTGACATCAAGCCATTTACGAATGCACAATAAACAGGCATGCTCTTGATGCTGCGGGATGCGCGGCCAATAACCTAATCCAACAGGGTTTAAAGGGGGAAACAAACATGACCTATGAACTATCTGTGCTTGCCTGGAATGCCGTGCTGTTGATCGTCCTGATCATGGTGTCGGCCAACGCCAATCTGCTGACCATGGGCTTTGCCTGGGGCATCGGAAATCGCGACACGCCATCCGCCGTGACCGGATGGGGCGCACGCGCCAGCCGCGCGGCAAACAACCAGCTGGAAAACTTGCTGCTGTTTGGGGTCTTTGTCCTCATCGCGCATCTGGCCAATGTGCATAGCAGCCTGACCATTCTGGGTGCGCAACTGTTTTTGGTCGGCAGGCTGGCACACGCCATAACCTATGTGGCGGGTCTGTCGTTCCTTGGCGTCCGCACCGCGGCGTTTGCGGTCGCGCTTACCGGCACCATCCTGATCGCCTATGCCGTATTGACGGCGGCCCCGGCGGCCTGAACAGTGCGTTCTCTGGACGCATAAAACTAAAAAACGAGGAAATGATGTAAGGCAGCAAGAATAGACCCTTGGGGCGGGGCTTAAATCTCCTCTGGCCCCGGGGGGAAATTCAGCTATTCTATAATGAACAGCAAAAACTGGGAGAGAAACGTCATGCCCATTCAAAAGTTTCCGCCTATGCGCAAGGATTTTCCGAGCTTTGACTGTGACGCACACGTCGCGGAGCCCAATGCCATTTGGGAGCGTGCTGGAGAATATCTCACACGCGACGAACTGGCCGCCCTGAAAACCACCATGTGGTACGACCCCACAACCAATCAGATGACAGTCAATGGCATTGTGGGCGCGGGAATAAGATCGAACGAGGGACAGGGGCGCGCAGGCGCCATGAACCTGATCGGCGTCGCCGGGCCGGGCATGAAACATTCCATTCAGCGCACTTTCAATGTGCGCAATCTGAACCCGAAAACCGCGCTGACCAAGGAACAATCCGCCTATATCGATCACAAGGGCGCGTTCCTGCCCAAGGCGCGGCTGGCGGATATGGATTTCCAGGGCATCGATCAGGTGATGCTGATCCCGTCCGATGTCGACACCTATCCCTGGCTGGCGAACGGTCTGGGCGCTGCGGCCATGTGCAAGGCGTATAATGAATGGGCCTGGGAGTTTTGCCAGGAAGACCCGGAGCGGCTCTACTTTGCCGCCCTGATACCTCTGCAGGACCCGGTTGCCTCGATACGCGAAGTGCACCGGGTGGCGCAAAAGGGCTGCCGGGTCGGCCTGGTGCGCCCCATCGACGCAATGGGCAATTATCCGCTGCAACCCAAATTTGACGGGCTGTGGGCGGCCATGCAGGAAACCGGCATGGTGTACGGGATGCATCCGTTCCCGGCCTTCGGCGCACTGAAGCCGCCGGGCTATACCGAGCAGCATTCCCCGTCGGAACTGATCAACCGCACGGTGTCGTCGGCCAGAATTTCGCATTCTTTCCTGACCAACGTACAGAACTTTCAGTCCGAGGCGGCCGTGTGGGTCGTATCCGCCCTGATGTCCGGCCTGTTTGAGCGTTTCCCGAAGCTGAATGCGGCGGTGTTCGAAGCCTCAAGCACCTGGCTGAGCTTTGTGCTGGATGAATGCGACAAGCACTACAAACTGTACCGCAATGAACGCACCATGCGCGCGCTCAAGAAACTCCCCAGCGAGACGTTTTTCGAGCATTGCATGACCGGCTTCGAAGGCGATGAAGCGCCGCCCTCGCGGTTGCCGGAATTCTACGAGGACATTCTGGTGTGGTCGTCGGACGTGTATCACCATGATGGCGATGATGTATGGCGCGCCCTGGAAACCATGCGCGGCTGCAACCTGTCACCGGACCGTCAGGCAAAATTCCTCGGCGGCAATGCGCGGCGCCTCTACAATATCCAGGCGCCCCGCACGTTCATCACCGAACGCGTGACGGAACTGGAGCGCCCCGACTGGTGGCCGACGGAAGACGAGGTCGCCTATGCGATGACCGCCGAGGCGTCCCTGCTGCCGCGGCGCAAGGCTGTGGGTGCAAAATCATGACCCGCAACAAAGCCTTCGCGGTTTTCGACAGCGATTCCCATGTGGTTGAACCGCACGCCGTCTGGGAAAAATATCTCGACCCCGAATATCGCACTTTGGGGAAGTTCGCCCTGTGGCGGGAGGATGGCCAGACCGACTCCTATCTCAAGGTGAACGGCAAGATATTCCGCGATTCCATGAACCCTAATATTCCCCGCCACGCCATCTGGAAACCAGGCCAGACGTGGGAGCAGGTCGGCGAACTGGACCCCGATATCCGCCACGCCAAAACCGCAGGGGCAAGCGACCCGCAGGCCCGCTTGCGCGATATGGACGCCATGGGGGTGGATCAGACCCTGTTATATCCGACCTGGTTCGCCGAGGGCTTTCACATGGTGGAAGACCCGGACACCGCCTATGCGCTGGCGCGCGCCTATAATGACTGGATCGCCGATTTTTGCGCCGCCGCGCCGGACCGGCTGTTCGCCACCGCGATGGTCCCGCTCCAGAACATGGATTTCGCCATTGCGGAATTGCGCCGCATCGCCAAAATCCCGTGCTTCAAGGGCGCCTTCATCCGCCCCATGTTTATCGAGGACCGCTATTTCACACACCGCTATTTCGATGCGCTCTGGGCGGCGCTGGAAGAACTGCACATCACCGCCGCCGTGCACCCGGCCAGCGGGTTGTGGAACCCGGAATGGACCTCACATGGGCAGTTCATCGAAAAAATGAACCGGCGTCTGGGGACGCAGAGCTTTTTCCGCGAAGCGGGCGGCGGGCCGCAGTCCGGCGGCGGCGGCGGCGCGGCGGGCATGGTGTTCGGGCCCAGCGGCGATCTGGGGCATCCGATGTCGCCAATCATTTCCCCATGGCTCGATAACCACATGTTTGTCGCCGCCACCCTGCTCGGCTTTTCGGTAATGGAGCGCTATCCGAAAATGAAGGTCGTCATGGCGCATGGCAAGGCGTCCTGGATGGAGGAAGTGCTGGAAAAAATGGAAGCCTCGGCCCTCACCTTTCCGCTGGTGCACACCTATCCGGTCACCACCGACCCGGAAGAACTCTGGGAAGAAGGCGAGGTCATGCTGGGCTTCGACGCCGAAGAACGCCTGATCCAGAAACTCCCCCAGGACTTCGCCAAAAAAGTCGTCTGGGGCTCCCACTATCCCCGCCAGGACACCACCAGCGCCTGGGACGCCATCGACCAACTGTCCGGCGCCGGCGTCGACGAAGCCACCATCGCCAGAATGCTGGGCGGCAACGCAGCGGCGCAATTCGGCGTGACGCTGGCGCGGGCGGCGGGGGTGTAGGGGGGCGAGAAAAAGGGATTATCTCAGACTCGATTAATTTTGATCATTTAATCGAGTCTGACCCCATTTCTTCACCCGCACCCTAATTCAAATTAGGACACTACCCCGATTTTTGCTAGCTTGATAGCGGCGATGGTAACGAGTATCATCGACCACATGGCAAGATGCACAGCACCAGTAAGAGGCCATCGCACGTCGGCCGCTGCGGCGGACTGCCCCGCATGTGGTAGCCGCTATAGCCGCCCCAGCTACAGCAACTACGGGTCGTACTCGCCCCCGTCCCCGTCCTACTACTCTTCGTCGGGGCGCAGCGGGGCCGCCCTGAGCAGCGGCGGCGGGTCCGGTCGCAGCGTAAAGCCGCGCTGGTCGCGAGCCGGTTCGTCCGTACTGTACACGCCTACCCAGGTGCTGGCACTCACGCCGGTCCGCAACAGCGTCGAGAGGCTAGCAAAGCGGCCTGGCCTTCGGGACGTCTTCCTGTGCCACGCGTGGGACGATCGGCAAGGGGCCGCCAAGGAGCTGCATGATCTGCTGGAGTCACTTGGTGTCTCGGTCTGGTTCAGCGAGAAGGACGTTGGCCTCGGTGTGCCGTTGCTCCGTGCCATCGACAAGGGCTTGGCGAACTCGCGAGTCGGGATCGTGCTGGTGACCCCCGCGCTGCTGCGCCGCCTTCCAGCAGAGGGCATCGCCGACAAAGAACTTTCGGCACTCCTAGCGGGTGAACGGCTCGTTCCCATCGTGCACGACACGACGTATGAAGCTCTCCGCGAAGTCAGCCCCCTGCTCGGTTCGCGAAGCGGCCTGAGCACCGCAGAAGAGCCGATGGCAGACGTCGCGGCCAAGCTCGCCGAACTGGTCGCGCTCTAGTTCTATTGCCGGCAATGCCGCCGGAGGTGTCGGATGTCTAAACGAAAAACCTTGGAAAAATGGGGTCAGACTCGATATATTCAGATAAATCAGAGGGGGCAGACCCCTTTTTCTTATCAAATCGATCAAGATTAGTCGAGTCTGAGCTAACCCCATTTCCCTTTCCGACCCCATTTCCGCCATCCCTTTTGCGCTTGTCGAAGCCCGCTTCCGCATTTCCGGCGCATGTCATGCAGCCAGTGGGGGGACGGGAGACTTGCTTGACGAAAGCGCAGGCCGGGTGCGAGATATAGAAAAGGGTAACGTCCGGTTTGCCTTTTCCCGCGAGGAAAACAGTGATGCGCCAATATTTATTTCCCGAACGTGAGGCTCTGGCCGGTCTGTGCCAGCGCCATCATATCCGGCGGCTGGCGCTTTTTGGCTCAACCCTGAAGGGCACAAACCGGCCTGACAGCGATGTGGATTTGCTGGTCGATTTCGAGCCGGGCAAGGAACCAGGTCTCTTGCGGCTGGCTGGCATCGAGATGGAATTGTCCTCTCTCCTGCAGGGGCGGCGCGTGGACCTGCGGACGGCCCAGGATTTAAGCCATCATTTCCGCGATGAAGTGATTCGAATGGCCGAGGTGCAATATGCGGCATGACAACGCTATCCGCATCCGCCACATGATCGAGGCTGCCTAGCGGAAAAGGGGTCAGACCCCGTTAGGGTACCTTTTTATTCCAATGCGGCGCGGGGGTCTTGGCTGCGCAATATCCGCACGATGACAATTTCGCCGGGGTCAATGCGGTAATAGATCGCATGCATGCCGCACACACTGCGCCTGTATCCAGTATGGATATGCTCAACGGCGGGACCGTGCATCGGATGTGCCGCCAGCGCAGAAAATCTCTGTTTGAGCCGGTCGCGGTAGCGGTTGGACTGCGCCACCCCAAAATGTTCATCGCCATATTGGGCGATTCCGGTCAAATCTCCCGCCGCTGCGCCACTCAGCCGGTAATCAGGCATGTTTTGTCTTGTGCCGGCGCCTCGTGTCTTGCCATATTTCGTCAATGCTGCGGTCGCTAAACCCGCTCTGTTCGCCTTTTATCAGCGCTGTGCGGATGGCCGCAATCCCGGCGGGGGTTTCCTGCTCTCTTATTTGGCGCTCCCGAATCAACTCGCGCACGACTTCGCTTTCGTTGCCGAAATGCCCGGTTTCGACCTGGGCTTTGATCCAGTCATCTTGCTGGCGGGTAACTGAAATGCTTTTCTTGACCATGGACATATTTTGTCCTCCGGCAGGCAGGGGCAATATTTCCTACTTGGTAGTATACTCTACTCCTGCTGACAAGTCTGTTTTTTCTTGGCTCACTTCCTTTGACAAAAAGGGGTCAGGTCTTGACATGACGGTTTTCGGGACATAACCTCCGCCCATGTCCCGACCGCTCCGGCTCGAATATTCAGGCGCCATTTACCACCTCACTGCGCGCGGCGATGCGCGGC
>JAUSQH010000061.1 GCA_030652895.1 Alphaproteobacteria bacterium | reverse complement strand
CCATGAAAATGATCAGCAGCACCAGCATCACGTCCACCATTGGGGTGACGTTAATTTCACTCATCGGCGACTGGCGGGATCTTCCCCCGCGCTTTCGCGACGGCTGGCCACCCATGCCCATCAGTCCATTTCCTCTTCTATGCGCCGGGACAGGACCGCTGAAAATTCTTCCGAAAACCCTTCCAGCCGGTCGCCATACCGCCCAACCTGATTATTGAATCGGTTATAGGCAATCACCGCTGGAATTGCCGCAAACAGCCCCAGGGCCGTCGCAAACAAGGCCTCGGCAATACCCGGCGCAACCACCGCTAGCGACGTATTATGGCTCTGAGCGATGGCCTGAAAGCTGTTCATAATGCCCCAGACAGTCCCAAACAGGCCGATAAATGGGGCGGTGGACCCCACGGTCGCGAGAAAATCAAGATAGCGTTCAAGCCCCGCCATTTCCCGCGACAACGTCACCGACATGATCTTATCGATGCGTTCGCGTAAACCGCCGCTCAATCCGACGCCCGTCGACGGTCGCCCGTTGGCGCGCATCCATTCACGCATCGCGGCGACGAACAACAGGGCCATGGGATGGCTCGCGCGCGGCGCCACGCGTTCATACAATTCTTCAAGCGAATTACCCGACCAGAACACTTCTTCAAACCGGTCCGCCTGCGCAATAACCCGCCGAAAGCGCAAGAATTTATCAAAAATGATCGCCCACGACCAAAATGACGCCAGCAACAGGACGATCATAACAGTCTTGACCACCAGGTCTGCCCGCATAAACAGGCCCCACATGGAAAAATCGACGACCGACACACCAGCGGCCTGCGATATTATTTCTTGCTCCATTCACCCGTCCTTACAAGAGCTGCCCGACATCAAATAGAATCACTTCTAGCGACCCGCTACGGATAAAGCTGCTCTATCCGCTAAAAATCCAGTGCAATTTTCATTATGATAAACTTGAGATCACATCTTTTCATTAAAGACCGGGCGAAGCGATTCTGAAGCCACACTGATATCTCTTCGCGAATAGCTTTGAAGCACTTCGGCTCGATGCTCCTAACAATGGCGCATGATGTGATCTATGGGGAGAACGTGGCGCAAATGAGGCGATTCGTGAAGCCACAATATGTCAGATCAGGATTCCAGGTATCCCCGCCCCGCCGCAAGCAGATCGAGTTGGGGACCGGACGGCTTTGGCGTCACGCCAATATGACGGAAGGCCATTTCAGTTATCACCCGGCCGCGCGGCGTACGCTGCAACAGCCCCTGCTGGATGAGATAGGGCTCCACAATATCTTCCAGTGCATCGCGTGGTTCGCTCAGCGCCGCCGCCAGCGTCTCTATCCCGACAGGCCCGCCATCAAAACTTGCCGCGATCAGGTTCAGATAGCGCCTGTCCATGGCGTCCAGCCCCCGCGCGTCTACCTCCAACCGGGTTAACGCCGCATCCGCCTCCGCTGCGCCGATGGCCAGGTCGCCGGCCACCGCGGCAAAATCGCGAACCCGGCGCAGCAGCCTTCCCGCCACGCGTGGCGTGCCGCGGCTGCGCCGCGCGATTTCCATCGCGCCATCCGGCGTCAAGGCCATACCCAGCAGGCGCGCCCCACGCACAACGATCTCAACCAGCTCTTCAACCTCATAAAAATTCAGGCGGACCGGAATACCGAACCGGTCGCGCAGCGGAGTCGTCAGCAGGCCGGAACGCGTGGTTGCGCCGATCAACGTAAATGGCGGAAGGTCAATGCGCAGGCTGCGCGCCGAAGGCCCCTCGCCAATTATCAGATCAAGCTGAAAATCCTCCATCGCCGGATAGAGAATTTCTTCAACCGCCGGATTTAGCCGGTGAATTTCGTCAATGAACAAAATGTCACGCTCTTGCAGATTGGTCAAAAGCGCCGCCAGGTCCCCTGCCTTGGCGATCACAGGCCCGGAGGTGGTTTTGAAATTAACCCCCAATTCACGCGCCAGAATCTGCGCCAGAGTCGTCTTGCCAAGTCCAGGCGGGCCAAACAGCAACACATGGTCCAGCGCCTCACTGCGGCCTCTGGCGGCTTCAATAAATACTTCCAGATTTCCCCGCGCCTGCCGCTGGCCAATAAATTCGGCCAATGTGCGCGGACGCAGATTTGCGCCCGACGCGTCGTCGCCCTGCGCATTTGGGGCCACCAACCGATCTTCACCGCCGCCTTCGTGGCCCGCATGTTCGTTGGATGATTCGCTCACGCCGAAAGCTCCCGCAATCCATTTCGAATCAATTCCGCGACTAACGCCTCGGGGGCGACGGTTGCGCCGAGACCATGGCGCGCACGCCCCAGGGCCGCCATAGCATCAGGCTCCTTGTAGCCCAGATTCAGTAGCGCAGACAGCGCATCTGAAAGCGCTTGCTGAAATGAGTCTCCCACGGCGTCATTCGTTGGCGTTAAAGCCTGACGCAGTACAGCCGCGCCGAAAGCCGGCGCCTTATCCTTCAGATCATTGGCAATGCGGCCAGCCAGCTTTGGCCCAACGCCGGGGGTGCGGGCAAAGGCCTGCTTGTCCTGCAGCGCCGCTGCGCGCGACACGCCTTCAACCCCTAACGCGCCCAGAATCGCCAACGCCAATCTGGCCCCCACCCCCTGCACCGTCGTCAGCAGACGAAACCATTCGCGCTCCATCTCCTGTTCAAAACCAAACAGCGTTATGGCGTCCTCACGCACCTGTGTTTCAATATGCAGGCTCAACGGGCTTCCTAACGAGGGCAGTCTTCCCATAAAATTACTTGCGCAATAAACAAGATAGCCAACACCGTTAACATCCAGAATTAAGCTGTCGGAGCGAGTCGCCTCGAGTACGCCTTTCAGCCGCGCAATCATCCCCGCCCCCCTGCCTTTCGCACAGCCATCGTAATCCGCGGCGCGGGAGCAGAATGCGCATGACATATCGCCACCCCTAAAGCATCCGCAGCATCCGCACTGGCTATGGCGCATCCGGGCAGCAGCCGGCCCACCATGGCGCGTATCTGGCTTTTGTCAGCATGACCAACCCCAACCAACGCCTTTTTGACCTGATTAGGCGCGTATTCGGCAACCGCAATGCCATGCATGGCGGGCGCCAGCAGCACTACCCCGCGCGCCTGGCCAAGCTTTAGACTGGACCCCTGATCCTTGTTGACGAAAACGCTTTCTACAGCCGCATCACAGGGGCGCCAGTCGCTCAGCACCTGCATCAACCCTTCAAATAATTGCCGGAGCCGCGACGCCATTTCGCCTTCACTATCCGCTTTTACTGTCCCGTTGGCAACGTGACTTAACCGGTTACCGGTAACCTCGATGACGCCCCAGCCGGTCGCCCGCAAACCTGGATCAAGCCCGATCAAACGGCGCATCAGATCTTGCTCCTTTATTGGCGCTTGAATCTTCAAGCAGGTTTGCTCAAACCGCAAGCTGCTCCATTATCGCATCATCAATTTCATAATTGGCGTAGATGTTCTGCACGTCGTCACTTTCATCAATCGCCGCCAGCATTTTCAGCAAGCCCGGCGCGTCATCGGCGCCCACTGGCACGGTGATTTGTGGCTTCCAGATCAGCGCCGTAGATTCCGGATCACCAAATTGCGCCTCCAGAACCGCCGCGACCTCGTGCAGGCTTGCAGGATCACAACTGATCTGATGCCCATCCGGACCGCTTACACAATCGTCTGCGCCCGACTCAATGACGACTTCCAGCATCCTGTCGGCATCGGCAACGGATGCCGGATATTGAATGCTGCCGATCCGGTCAAACTGATAGGAAACGCTGCCGGTTTCTCCAAAATTACCGCCGTTTTTCTGGAAAGCGGCGCGCACTTCACTGGCAGTACGATTGCGATTATCGGTCATGGCTTCAACAATCACAGACACCCCGCCAGGGCCAAAACCTTCATAGCGAATTTCCTCCAGACTGGCCTCGTCGGCACTTTGGGATTTCTGTATCGCCCGCTCTATATTGTCTTTCGGCATGTTTTCCGCCCGCGCCGCGGCTATCGCCGTGCGCAGACGCGGATTGCTGTCCGGGTCCGGCAGTCCGGACTTGGCGGCAACAGTAATCTCGCGCCCCAGACGCGAGAATATCCGGGCGCGCTTTTTATCCTGCGCCCCTTTTCGAAACATAATGTTCTTAAATTGGGAATGGCCTGCCATTTCCTGTTTCCACTCACTTTTTACTCTATTTTCCGGCCCATTAACCTACCGCTAATATATCTCTTGTATCAAATATCCGAGGGGAAAAATACTGCATCCGTGAAAGCCGATATTCTACCGGTGAACGTATGCATATCCGCCCTGAATGGCCAATATCAAAAGAGGGTGAAATGTTTAAGTTTGGGGAGAAAAAGGCGTCCTCGCAAATTGCGAAAGATGCGATAGCAAACACCGAACGCGCCGGCCTGGAACAGTTCACCGCCTTAATGAACGCCCTTCCGGTTAGCGTCATGGTCCTGGACGTTGCAGATACGAAGATTACATACATAAATCCGTATGGCATCGAAGCGATGCAGGTAATACGCTCGAATCTCCCTTCCAATGTCAATCCGGAACGGCTTGTTGGACAGAAAATAGATTTCTTCCAGACCACCCCTGCTTTGACCCCTGCGCTCTTGAACGACCCGTCGAAGCTGCCTCTGGAACTGGAAACCAGGCTTGGCAACGACGTAATAAAGCTGAAGCTAGCAGCGATGCACGATAGCGCGGGGAAATATACCGGCGCCATTCTTACCTGGCGCATTGTCAGCCGCAGCATGCAGATGATTGCCGAATTCCAAGACAAATTGAACCGCAGCCTAGCCGAGGTGTCCGAGGCCACCCAGGACATACTGACGGCCGCCGATCAGGTTGGCGGCCTGTCCTCTACGTCCACAGCCCAAGTCGAACATGCCCGCCACAGCGCCACAGAGACATCGACGAACGTGCAGACCGTGGCCAGCGCAGCAGAAGAACTCTCCAGTTCAATTGTAGAAATTTCACGTCAGGTGGCGGAGTCCTCGCGCATTTCCCAGGAAGCCGTCAGTGAAGCGGACCGCACCAATACGACCGTGCAGGGCCTTGCGCAGAGTTCGGACAAGATCGGTCAAGTGGTCAACCTCATTCAGGACATCGCCAGCCAGACGAACCTGCTGGCGCTAAACGCCACAATTGAAGCGGCCCGCGCAGGCGAGGCAGGCAAGGGTTTCGCCGTAGTGGCATCGGAAGTGAAAAATCTGGCTAACCAGACCGCCAAGGCCACCGAAGAAATAGCCGCCCAGATCAACGAAATCCAGACCAGCACCACCGGCGCTGTTACAGCAATCCAGGGCATCGGAAAAACCATTCACCAGATTAGTGAAATCACATCGGCGATCGCCGCCGCAGTCGAAGAGCAAGGCGCCGCAACAAGCGAGATCAGCCGCAGCGCCCAACAGGCCGCCAGTGGCACGCAGTCGCTGATCAATGATGTGGAGACGCTTTCAACGGCTGCTGTTGAAACCGGCAAAGCAGCGTCCGGCGTTACCCACGCCGGCGAGGCCCTGAAAACCAGCACACAAAAAACGCGTGATGAAATCGAAAAGCTTTTGAGCGAAGTCGCCAGGGCCTAGCGCATGATGATTTTAGGCTGAAGCGCACCCGCCCTCACAGTGTCGTTCCCCGGATAAACCGGGTAACGACACTGTGAGGGAAAGTGCAAACCACTTGACGTAAACGCATCATGGCCTGGATTGGCGTCCCATATACGCCGGCCCTGCCCTATCTGCCTGCAAACACTGAATAGACATCTTTTCGGAAAATTGTGAAGCCGCCACCGTGGTTGGAGTGTACAAACCCCCGGGCGCCTGTTGCTACAGGTGGGCGCCATATATTCCAGACCACGATCCGGAACAGGGACAGCTCCCGTCGGGTGGTTTAAGGCCCCTGGGTTTATGGTCTCCTGACCAACGGGGCAGCCTCAGCCGGAATATAGAACAGATCTCAGCTAAATGCTCGACCTTTCAGAATTTTAAAATAAAAATTCAGTCTGGACGAGCGCGAACTGGGGCTTCCTAGCGCCCCGCCCCACCGCGCCGCCTGACGGGTTCCTGCAACGTGCGCGCGAACTTTCTCGCAGCTTCTTCGTCGAACAATTCCGCCAGCTTCTCTGTCATGGCGCCGCCCAATTGTTCCACGTCGACGATGGTCACCGCACGTTTATAATAACGCGTCACATCATGGCCAATGCCGATCGCCAGCAATTCAACGCTGGAACGCTTTTCGATCCAGCCGATTACCTCGCGCAGATGCCGCTCCAGATAATTGCCGGGATTAACCGACAAAGTCGAATCGTCCACTGGCGCGCCGTCGGAAATCACCATCAGGATGCGGCGATCCTCGGGACGGCCGATCAGCCGGTGGTGCGCCCACATCAGCGCCTCGCCGTCGATATTCTCCTTGAGCAATCCCTCGCGCATCATCAGCCCGAGGTTCTTGCGCGCCCGCCGCCACGGCGCATC
>JAUSQH010000059.1 GCA_030652895.1 Alphaproteobacteria bacterium | reverse complement strand
CTGCGCCGCGCACCTGACCGGCCAGTACGGCGTGAAGGATCTGTATGTCGGGGTCCCCGTAATCATTGGCGCCAAGGGTGTGGAGCGGGTGGTCGAAATCAAAATGACTGCCCCGGAAAAGAAGATGTTCACTAAATCTGTTAATGCTGTGCGTGATCTGGTTCAGGCCTGCAAAAAGATCAGTCCCTCCCTGGGTAAAGGTAGAAAAAAATAGAAGCGGGGAAAGAAAACGTTAAACTTATACCGGTAAGGTTGGTTTAACCAAGACTCGGGAGATGGGGGAAAGGGCACAGTAGTTGCATCGTGTTGTTTCCAATCCCTGATTTACCACATCATGGGACGGAAAAAGCGGTTGCCGTGACGCTTTGCTGTGCGGCTGCCCAAAAAATGGACCCCTGATGTCATGAACATTCACGAATACCAGGCAAAACAAGTGCTCAAGGGATTCGGTATCGCCGTTCCCCGTGGCGGCGTCGCCTTTACACCGGACGAAGCGGTCAAGGTGGCGAATGCGCTGCGGACCCGAAGCTGGGTCATCAAGGCGCAGATTCACGCTGGCGGGCGCGGCAAGGGCGGCGGCGTCAAGGTAGTCAAATCCATCGGCGAGGTTAGCCTCGAAGCCGAGCGCATGCTGGGCATGACCCTGGTGACCCCGCAAACCGGGCCCGAGGGCAAAATGGTGCACCGCATCTATGTCGAACAGGGCTGTGACATCGAGCGCGAACTGTACCTGGCCTGTCTGGTGGATCGTGAGTCGTCGCGTATCGCCTTTATCGCCTCCACCGAGGGCGGCATGGACATAGAAGAGGTCGCAGCCAAAACCCCCGAAAAGATCATGACCCTGACGGTAGACCCGGTTGCGGGTGTACAGCCGCACCATGGCCGGCGGATCGCCTTTGCCCTAGGGCTTGATCTTGATCTTGCGCGGCAATGCCAGGACCTGGTTGAACAGCTTTTCCGGGCGTTTCAGGAAACCGACGCCAGCCTGATCGAAATCAATCCGCTGGTG